>NZ_JBFBJT010000128.1:0-21602 GCF_040686175.1 Streptomyces sp. NPDC086077
GCCCCCTGGCAGGGGGCCGCCGCCTTCACTTCCGCCTGGTGACGCGGCCGCTCAGCTGAAGGAGTCGCCGCAGGCGCAGGAACCCGTCGCGTTCGGGTTGTCGATCGTGAAGCCCTGCTTCTCGATGGTGTCCACGAAGTCGATGGTGGCGCCGCCCAGGTACGGAGCGCTCATCCGGTCGGTGACGACCTTGACCCCGCCGAAGTCCTTCTCCACGTCGCCGTCGAGCGAGCGCTCGTCGAAGAAGAGCTGGTAGCGCAGGCCGGAGCAGCCGCCGGGCTGGACGGCGACGCGCAGGGCGAGGTCGTCACGGCCTTCCTGGTCGAGCAGCGCCTTCACCTTGGACGCGGCGGCGTCGGTCACGATGATGCCGTCGGTGACGGTGGTGGTCTCGTCCGATACGGACATCTACATCTCTCCCGGGTTGTACGGAGACTGCTTGCCGACGGTTGCAACCGGCGGGGACGCGGATTCATTCCGGGCCGGGCCCGTGTCTTTTCTCCTTGACGCCCTCTTCATGCTCGCACATGCCCCGGCGGGCGCACAGCAGTCGTGGACAGCCGGACAACGGCGTTCGACAGCGAGGTGTCAGGATTCACGTCACACCGACACTATGGCCATCGTCAAACTGACGTGAAGCGGTTATGATAGATAGCGTCATTCCGACGAAAAGTCGAGAAGATGTCCCGAATGTCCCGCCGGCCCGGCTCCCCCGGGTCGGCGAGCCGCAGAACAGAAAGGGTGCGTGTCGTGACCACCGCCCAGACCCAGGAGCTCGACGTACAGCCGACGCCCCTCGCCCTGCTGCTCCTCGGCCGTGAGGCCGACCCGAAGAGCGAGCGCGGCGTCGAGTGTCCCGGTGACCTGCCGTCGCCGTCCGACCCGGACCTGGTGGAGCGCGCCCGCGCGGCCAAGGAGAAGCTGGGCGACAAGGTCTTCGTGCTCGGCCACCACTACCAGCGCGACGAGGTCATCCAGTTCGCGGACGTCACGGGTGACTCCTTCAAGCTGGCCAGGGACGCGGCCGCGCGCCCCGAGGCCGAGTACATCGTCTTCTGCGGTGTGCACTTCATGGCCGAGTCCGCGGACATCCTGACCGGCGACGACCAGAAGGTCGTGCTGCCGGACCTGGCCGCCGGCTGCTCGATGGCCGACATGGCGACGGCGGAGCAGGTCGCCGAGTGCTGGGACGTGCTGACCGAGGCCGGGATAGCCGAGCAGGTCGTGCCCGTCTCGTACATGAACTCGTCCGCCGACATCAAGGCGTTCACCGGCAAGCACGGCGGCACCATCTGCACCTCGTCCAACGCCCAGCGGGCGCTGGACTGGGCGTTCGAGCAGGGCGAGAAGGTGCTGTTCCTGCCCGACCAGCACCTCGGCCGGAACACCGCCGTGCGGGACATGGGCATGTCCCTCGACGACTGTGTGCTCTACAACCCCCACAAGCCGAACGGCGGTCTGACCGCCGACGAGCTGCGGGCCGCCAAGATGATCCTGTGGCGCGGCCACTGCTCGGTGCACGGCCGCTTCAGCCTCGACTCGGTCGACGACGTCCGCGCGCGCATCCCCGGCGTGAACGTATTGGTCCACCCCGAGTGCAAGCACGAGGTGGTGTCGGCCGCGGACTACGTCGGCTCGACGGAGTACATCATCAAGACCCTGGAGGCCGCGCCCGTCGGCTCCAAGTGGGCCATCGGCACCGAGCTGAACCTGGTCCGCCGGCTGGCGAACCGTTTCGCGCCGGAGGGCAAGGAGATCGTCTTCCTGGACCGCACGGTGTGCTTCTGCTCGACCATGAACCGCATCGACCTCCCCCACCTGGTGTGGACCCTGGAGTCCCTGGCCGAGGGCAACCTGGTCAACCGGATCGAGGTCGACAAGGAGACCGAGGCGTTCGCGAAGCTGGCGCTGGAGCGGATGCTGGCGCTGCCGTAGCCTCCGGCACCGCACATGCGTGAAGGGGGCCGCACCCGGCAGGTGCGGCCCCCTTCGTCATGCGGTCAGACCTGCGCCGGCTCCGGCTCCGGCTCCGCCGGGGTATGCGGCTTCGCCTCCCGCTTGACCGCCCGCTTCTTCGCACGGCGCTCCTTGCGGAGCTCCAGCATCGCGTAGAGCGTCGGGACCAGCAGCAGGGTCAGCAGGGTGGAGCTGATCAGGCCGCCGATCACGACCACCGCCAGCGGCTGGGCTATGAAGCCACCCTCGCCGGTGATGCCCAGGGCCATCGGGAGCAGGGCGAAGATGGTCGCCAGGGCGGTCATCAGGATCGGGCGGAGCCGGTGACGGCCACCCTCGACCACGGCCTCGACGACGCCGTAACCCTGCTTGCGGTACTGGTTGATGAGGTCGATCAGCACGATCGCGTTGGTCACCACGATGCCGATCAGCATCAGCATGCCGATCATCGCCGGGATGCCCATCGGGGTGCCGGTAAGGAGCAGCAGGCCGATCGCGCCCGTCGCGGCGAACGGGATGGAGACCAGCAGGATCAGCGGCTGGACCAGCGACCGGAATGTCGCGACCAGCAGCATGAAGACGATCGCGATGGCCGCCAGCATGGCCAGGGCCAGGTTGGTCTGGGCCTCGTCCTGGTCCTCGGAGACGCCGCCGATCTGGGCGGTGGCGCCCTCAGGGAGGTCCAGCTTGTCGAGCTTCCTCTGCAGTTCGTTGCTGATCGCGCCCGTGTCCTCGCCGGTCGGCCTGGCGGTGACGGTCGCCGCCCGCTGACCGTCGATCCGGGTCATGGAGACCGGCCCGTCCACCTGCTTCACGGTCGCGATGTCACCCAGCTGCACCGCGCCCAACGGGAGCCTGCGCAGCTCGGCGATGGTGTCGACCGGGTTCGCGGACGTGATGACGATGTCGCGCTCGGTGTCGTCCAGCGTCGCCTTGCCCGCCGTGGTGCCGCGCACCGCCTGGGCCACGGCCGCGCCCAGCGTCTGCCCGTCGAACCCGGCGGCGGCCGCCGAGGGCTTGGCCGTTACGGAGATGCGCGGGACGCTCTGCGCCAGATCGCTGGTGACGTCCGTGACATCGTCCAGCCCCGCCACCGTCTTCCGGACCTCCTCGGCGGCCTGCCGCAGCACGTCCGCGTCGGCCGCCTTCACGACCACACTGAGGTCCTGACTGCCGAAGCCGTCACCGATCGAGACAGTGGTCGTGCCGACGCCGTCGAGCTTCTTCAGGCCGGCGTCGATGCGGTCCTGGACGTCCGCGGACGAGGCCGAGTCCTCCAGCATCACCGAGTACGAGGCCTGATTGGTGTCGGTGCCACCGCCGAAGGCGGCCATGAAGCCGGAGGAGCCGACCGTCACCTGGTAGTCCTTGACACCCTCGGTGCCGGTGAGCAGCTTCTCGACCTTCTTCGCCTGGGCGTCGGTCGCCGCCAGGCTGGTGCCGGGCTTCAGCTCCTGCTTGACGGTGAGGACCGCCTGCTCGCCCTGGTCGAAGAAGTTGGTCTTCAGCAGCGGCGCCATGCCGAAGGTGCCGAGCAGGACCACGACCGCGATGGCCACGCTGGTCAGCCGGCGCCGGGTGGCGAAGCGCAGGACGGGGACGTAGAACCGCTGGAGCTTGCTGCGGGCCTCCTTCTCCTCCGCGAGCCGGCGTGCCTCCTCGGCGTCCTCGGGGGTGCCCTTGGGGGCGCGCAGGAACCAGTACGACAGGACCGGTACGACCGTCAGCGAGACCAGCAGCGACGCCAGCAGGGCGGCCGTGACGGTCAGCGAGAACGAGCCGAACAGCTCGCCCACCATGCCACCGACCAGACCGATCGGCAGGAACACGGCGACCGTGGTGAGCGTCGAGGACGTCACCGCGCCCGCGACCTCGCGGACGGCGTTCAGGATGGCCGACTGGCGCTCCTCGCCGTAGCCGAGGTGGCGCTTGATGTTCTCCAGCACCACGATCGAGTCGTCGACGACCCGGCCGATGGCGATGGTCAGGGCGCCCAGCGTGAGCATGTTCAGGGACAGGTCCCGCGTCCACAGCACGATCAGGGCCAGCACGACGGAGAGCGGGATGCTCACCGCGGTGACCAGGGTGGAGCGGATCGACGCCAGGAAGACCAGGATCACCAGGACCGCGAAGACCAGGCCGAGCGCGCCCTCCGTGGTGAGGCCCTTGATGGACTTGGACACCGCGGGGCCCTGGTCGCTGACGACCGTGACGGCGGCGCCGGAACCGAGGTCCGCCCGCATGCCGGGCAGCTTCTCCTGGACCTCGTCGGAGATGGCGACCGCGCTGCCGTCACGGTCCATGGTGACGGCGACGGCGACGCTGGGCCTGCCGTTGGTCCGGGTGAGGGACTCGGCCCTGGCCTGCTTCTCGGTCACCTCCGCGACCGCGCCGAGACGCACGGGCCTGTCGGCGCCCTCGCCGGTGACCCTCAGGTCCTCGATCTGCTTCAGCGAGGTGAACGGACCGCCGACCTGCACCGTGCGGTTGCCGCCGTCCTCGTCGAAGGAGCCGGCCGGGACGGTGGCGCCGCCCGCCTGGAGGGCCTGCACGAGGCTCTGGACGGTGAGACCGGCGCGGGCCAGCTTGCGGTCGTCCGGCGTGACCGCGACCTGGAGGTCCCGCACACCGTCGACCGAGACCTGGCCGACGCCGTCGATCTCCTTGAGGGCCGGTACGACGGTCCGGTCCAGCCGGTCGGCCAGCGCCTGCTGGTCCTCGTCGGAGGTGACGGCGAGGACGACAGCCGGGATGTCGTCCGTCGATCCGGCGACGACCTGCGGGTCGACGTCGTCCGGGAGCTGCACGCGGGCCCGGTTGACGGCCTGCTGGACGTCGGCGACGAGCTGGTCGGTGTTGTTGCCGTAGTCGAAGGACGCCATGATCACGGCGTTGCCCTCGCTCGCCGTCGAGGTGACGCCGGTGATGCCGTCGACGGCTTCGAGGTTGTCCTCGAGGGGCTCGACAACCTGCTTCTCGACCACGTCCGGGGACGCGCCCTGGTACGGGGCGAGGACCGACACCACGGGCAGTTCGATGGTGGGCAGCAGCTGCTGCTTGAGCTGTGGGATCGCGATCGCCCCGAAGGCGAGCGCGATGATCGACATCAGCCCTATCAGGGCCCGTTGCGCGAGGCTGAATCTTGACAGCCAGGACATGGGTCAGCGTCTCTCTTCTGTGGCCTGGAGCGGAAGCACCGGGCACATGTGAGCGCCCGTACCTACACCCTGGGCCATCGCCGGACGGCGATCCCTCGCCCCTGGGACCATTTCTTGTCCCTCGCCTACTCCCGCCGCAGTACGGCGGACCGGGGTCAGTCCACCCTCGGACGTACCAGCCCCGTCTCGTACGCGATCACCACGAGCTGCGCCCGGTCGCGGGCGCCCAGCTTGGCCATGGCCCGGTTGACGTGCGTCTTCACCGTCAGCGGGCTGACCTCCAGGCGCTCGGCGATCTCGTCGTTGGAATGCCCGCCCGCGACCTGGACCAGTACCTCGCGCTCGCGCACGGTCAGCGCGGCGAGGCGCTCGGCGCGGTCCGGGTCGCGCTCGACGTCGTGGCTGTCGCCGCCCTGGGCGAGGAAGCGGGCGATCAGGCCCTTGGTGGCCGCCGGGGAGAGCAGCGCCTCGCCGCCGGCCGCGACCCGGATGGCGGTGAGCAGTTCCTCCGGTTCGGAGCCCTTGCCGAGGAAGCCGGAGGCGCCCGCGCGCAGCGACTGCACCACGTAGTCGTCGACCTCGAAGGTGGTCAGGATGACGATCCGGACATGGGCGAGGTCGGGGTCGGAGCTGATCAGACGGGTGGCGGCGAGGCCGTCGGTGCCCGGCATCCGGATGTCCATCAGGACGACGTCGGCGCGCTGCTCCTTCGCCAGCCGTACCGCCTCCGCCCCGTCGGACGCCTCGCCGACCACCTCCATGTCGGGCTCGGAGTCGACGAGCACGCGGAAGGCGCTTCGCAGCAGCGCCTGGTCGTCGGCGAGCAGGACACGGATCGTCATACGGGGTCCTTCGCTGGGGCGGCGCGGGTCTTGACCGGCAGGATCGCATGCACGCGGAAGCCGCCGCCGTAGCGGGGACCGGTGGTGAGGGTGCCGCGCAGGGCGGTGACGCGCTCGCGCATGCCGAGCAGTCCGTGGCCGCCGCCCGGGACGGGGCCGTCGTCGTCGCCTGAGCCGTTGTCCAGGACGGTGATCTCGATGTTCGCGCCCACCCGTACGACGCTGACCTCGGCCCTGGCGGCCGTACCGGCGTGCTTCTGGACGTTGGTGAGTGCTTCCTGGATGACGCGGTAGGCGGCCAGGTCGACGGCGGCGGGGAGGCTGGTGCCGTGGTCGGCGCGGGCGACCTCGACGTGCAGGCCGGCGCTGCGGAAGGTGCCGACGAGTTCCTCGATGCGGTCCAGGCCGGGGGCGGGTTCGGTCGGGGCCTCCGGGTCGTCGGACTGGCGGAGCAGGCCGACCGTGGCGCGCAGCTCGTTGAGCGCGGAACGGCTGGCCTCCCGTACGTGCGCGAGGGCCTCCTTGGCCTGGTCGGGACGCTTGTCCATGACGTGCGCGGCGACCCCGGCCTGCACGTTGACCAGGGCGATGTGGTGGGCGACCACGTCGTGCAGGTCCCGGGCGATGCGCAGGCGCTCCTCGGCGACCCGGCGGCGGGCCTCCTCCTCGCGGGTGCGTTCGGCCTTCTCGGCCCGCTCGCGGATCGCCTGCACGAAGTCGCGGCGGCTGCGGACCGCGTCGCCCCCGGCCGCGGCCATGCCGGTCCAGGCGAAGACGGCGAGGTTCTCCTGGGCGTACCAGGGCAGTGGGCCCGCGAGCATGGCGGCGCCGGTCAGCACGCTCATGGTGAGCAGGCCGACGCGCCAGGTGGTGGAGCGGTCGGTGGTGGCGGCGACGGTGTAGAGGGCGACGACGGCGGCCATGGCGACCGGGGCCCTGGGGTCGCCGGTGACGAACTCGACGACCGAGAAGGTGCTGGTGAGGGCGAGGACCCTGAGCGGGGAGCGGCGGCGGAACACCAGGGCCGCGGCGGCGAGCACCATGAGGACGAGGCTGAGGGCGTCCGGGGTGCGCAGCACCCAGTCGACGCCGTGCTTGTCACGCGGGTCCACGAAGGACCCGGCCACCATGCAGGCCAGTACGCCGGCCGCCAGCGCCGCGTCCAGCGCCGTGGGGTGCGCCTTCAGACGGCGCCGGGCGCTTTCGAGGGTGCTCACGGCTGTCAACGGTACGGGCACCCCGGGGTGCGGGGAACGGGGGCCGACCGTGCTCGTGCCGTTCGGCCGGCCCGGTGCGTCAGGCCCCGGGGATCAGGCCGTCGTCGCTGAGCAGTTCGCGGACCTCCTCCAGGGTCGCGTCGGAGGAGGGGAGGATCAGTTCCGAGGGTTCGAGGGAGTCGTCCGGCAGGGGCTCGCCCAGTTCACGGACCTTGGTGAGGAGGGCCTGGAGGGTGCGGCGGAAGCCGGGGCCGTCGCCGTTGTCCATCTCCGCCAGGAGCTCGTCGTCCAGCTCGCTCAGCTCGGTGAGGTGGCTGTCCGCCAGCCTCACCTGCCCCTCCCCCATGATCCGTACGATCATGTCGCCCTCCGGTGAGTGACTACTGCTTGTCGAAGCGCGGGGTGTCCTGCGGCTGCTGCTGCGACTGGGGCTGGTCCTTGCCGCCCTCGATGGCCTGCTGGCCACCGCCGGTGCCTCCGGCCAGCTCCGCCTTCATGCGCTGCAGCTCCAGCTCCACGTCCGTACCACCGGAGAGGCGGTCCAGCTCGGCCTGGATGTCGTCCTTGGCCATGCCCGTGGGGTCGTCGAGAGCGCCGGAGGCGAGCAGTTCGTCGATCGCGCCGGCCCGGGCCTGGAGCTGGGCGGTCTTGTCCTCGGCGCGCTGGATGGCGAGCCCGACGTCGCCCATCTCCTCGGAGATGCCGGTGAAGGCCTCGCCGATGCGGGTCTGGGCCTGGGCCGCGGTGTACGTGGCCTTGATCGTCTCCTTCTTGGTGCGGAAGGCGTCGACCTTGGCCTGGAGGCGCTGGGCGGCCAGGGTGAGCTTCTCCTCCTCGCCCTGGAGCGTCGCGTGCTGCGTCTCGAGGTCCGTGACCTGCTGCTGGAGGGCGGCCCGGCGGGAGAGCGCCTCGCGGGCCAGGTCCTCACGGCCCAGCGCCAGCGCCTTGCGGCCCTGGTCCTCCAGCTTGGTCGACTGGGTCTGCAGCTGGTTCAGCTGGAGTTCCAGGCGCTTGCGCGAGGTGGCCACGTCCGCGACACCGCGGCGGACCTTCTGGAGCAGCTCCAGCTGCTTCTGGTACGAGTAATCGAGGGTCTCGCGCGGGTCCTCGGCCCGGTCAAGGGCCTTGTTCGCCTTCGCGCGGAAGATCATCCCCATACGCTTCATGACACCGCTCATGGGCTTCGCGCGCCCCCTTCTGACGGACTCCGGCTCCAGCTCTGCGACAGAACCCACAGTACGGGCCCTGCATCCATTACCGCACTGTTCGGGGACGGATGCGCTCATCCCCAAGGACGACTGAGTGCGCTCCCGCTCCGGCGTAGGGAGTAGGTGGTCCCCGGGTATGCCCCGGGGGATCCGGAGGGAACCGAGAGCGTACGCATCGTCCCCCTCTGTCCCCTTACAGACGACTGGTGTTGCGGGATCGTTCCCCGCGGGACTGGGGTCCATGCCCCTCGACCCCGTACCCTTGGGCTTTGTGTTCCGTAGCCGTGCCAAAGACGAGAAGGCCGCCACCGCCGCGCAGGCCCAGGTGACCAACTCCCAGCAGACCCGTGACCCGCAGGCCCCGAAGGGCCGGCCGACGCCCAAGCGCAGTGCGGCGCAGTCCCAGCGCCGCAGCGTCGCCAACACGTCGATGACGCGCAAGGAGGCCGCCAAGCGGCAGCGCGAGGATCGCCGTGCCGCCCTGGAGCGGCAGCGCCAGGCGCTGGCCGGTGGTGACGAGCGGTATCTGCCGGCGCGCGACAAGGGTCCGGTGCGCCGGTTCGCCCGTGACTTCGTCGACTCGCGGTTCAACATCGCGGAGTACTTCCTGCCGATGGCCGTGGTGATCCTCGTGCTGAGCATGGTGCGGGTGCAGTCGCTGCAGAGCATCGCGCTGCTGCTGTGGCTGGTCGTGATCGTGCTGATCGTCCTGGACTCGGTGGTCACCGGGTACCGGCTGAAGAAGCGGCTGGCCGAGCGCTTCCCCGACGAGAACAAGCGCGGCGCGGTCGCCTACGCCCTGATGCGCTCCCTCCAGATGCGCCGACTCCGGCTGCCCAAGCCGCAGGTCAAGCGCGGAGAGCGGCCCTGAGCGCGACGGCTTTCCCCGGGGGTGCGGCAAGGGCCTGGCTGGGCGGACTGGGCGGGCTGCGTGATGTCGTACGGCAGGAACTGGTGGCCCGGCAGCTCGACGAGCAGATAGCCGGGCGCTTCCCGGTCGGGCAGCGGCTGCGCGTGCTCGACGTGGGGATGGGCCAGGGCACGCAGGCGCTGCGACTGGCCCGTGCCGGACACCAGGTGACCGGCATAGAGAAGGACGCCACCATGCTCGCCGCGGCGCGGTCGGCGCTCGACGCGGAGCCGGAGGGGATCCGGGAGCGGGTGCGGCTCGTCGAGGGGGACGGCCGGGACACGGGGGTGCACTTCCTGCCCGGCAGTTTCGACCTCGTGCTCTGTCATGGCGTGCTCATGTACGTCGACGACCCCGATCCGCTGCTGGCCGGGCTGGCGCGGATGCTCGCCCCGGGCGGGCTGCTGTCGCTGCTGGTGCGCAACGGGGACGCGCTCGCCATCCGGCCGGGGCTGTCCGGCGACTGGGGCACGGCGCTCACCGCCTTCGACACCACCGAGTACCGCAACCGGCTGGGCCTCGACGTCCGCGCCGACCGCCTGGGCACGCTGACGGCCACGCTCGCCGGGATCGGGGCGCCGCTGCACGCCTGGTACGGCGTGCGGGTCTTCACCGACACCGCCGCCGACGGGGCGCAGGCGCCGGCCGACGTGGAGACGCTGCTGGCGGTGGAGGAACGGGCCGGGCGGACGGACCCGTACCGGGGGGTCGCGGCGCTGCTGCATCTGTGCGGGGTACGCGGCTAGGGCCTGCCGTCACCGTGCCGTCGTCCGCCCGGAGGGCGGGCCTCACGGCATCGGGCGCGTCTTACGACGTGCCGGACCCTGAGCCCGTTCGGGCGTACAGCGCGGGCCCGGGTGCGGGCCGTGGAGCCAGACTCGGGACATGGAAGCTCACCCTGTCCGGGTATCGCGCCGCGCCGTGGGCGCCCTGTGCTGCCTGCTCCTCGTCCCCGGCTGCACCGTGGGCGGGCCGGCGCCGGAGGCGGAGCGGACGACCGCTCGGGCCGCGGCGCCGATGGCGGCGAACGATCTGCAGAACGACTACCAGAAGGTGATCAAGAACGTCCTGCCGTCGGTCGTGCAGATCCAGGGCCGCAGCGAGCTGGGTTCCGGGGTGGTCTTCGACGACAAGGGCCACGTCGTCACCAACGCGCACGTCGTCGGTGACCAGCGGACGTTCCGGGTGACGACCGCCAACAGCGAGGACCAACTCGCGGCGCGGCTCGTCTCCTCGTACCCCGACCAGGACCTGGCCGTGGTGAAGCTGGACCGGCCTCCTCGGGGGCTGCGGCCGGCGGCGTTCGCGGACTCGGCGAAGGTCGAGGTCGGGCAGATCGTGCTGGCCATGGGGTCGCCGCTCGGGCTGTCGTCCAGCGTCACCCAGGGGATCGTCTCCGCGACCGGACGGACCGTCACGGGGCCCAGTGAGGGCGGCGTCTCGGGCGCGACGATCGCCAACATGGTGCAGACCTCGGCGGCCATCAACCCGGGCAACAGCGGGGGCGCCCTGGTGAACCTCGACGGACAGGTCGTCGGCATCCCGTCGCTCGCCGCGACCGACCCGAACCTCGGGGAGGGCGCGGCGCCCGGCATCGGGTTCGCGATCCCGGCGTCGACGGTGCGGGCGATCGCCGGTCAGATCGTCCGGGACGGCCGGGTGACCGACTCGGGGCGGGCGGCGCTCGGCATCACGGGCCGTACCGTCGTCGACGCCGACTACCGGGCCGACGGCGTGGCCGTCGTCGAGGCGCACCCGGGGGAAGCGGCGGCGAAGGCCGGTATCCGGGCCGGGGACATCATCACCGGGTTGGGTGACACGGAGATCACCAGCATCACCTCGCTCGCCGAGGCGCTGGCCACGCTGTCGCCGGGCGGGCGGACGACGGTGACGTTCACACGGAACGGCCAGGAGCGGACCGTCGAGGTGACGCTGGGCGAGCAGTAGCGGGCGGTGAGAAGGGCGGCCGTGCGGCCGCCCCGCCCCGTCAGGCCTGTTCCGCGTGCAGGCTCATCGGCCCGTAGACCTCGGTGGCGTCCTCGAACAGCCGCACCTGGTCCGCGCCTCCGGCGAGGAGGTCCTTCCAGTACTCCCCGAGCCAGGACTCGGCGTCGCCCTGCGTGGTGAACTCCTCGGGCTGCACCGCGGGCTGGACCTCCGTCCCGTCGGCCTTCTCGAACCGCCACGTCCATGCCGCCATGTACGCCTCCCAGCTGTCAGCACCTGCAGAGCCGGGCCGGATCTCACCCCGGCACCGGCCCCGAGCCTATGCGCTCCGCCGGGTGAGTCGTCATCAGACTGCGGGTGATCGGCCACATCGGGGGCCATGGGAGCCGGTCGGGCCCTCCCGGGCGCGCATGACGGGCGGCGACCGGCGAAAATCGGATCGTGGAACTGACTCTGCTCGGCACCGGCGCCCCCGCGGGACTTCCCCGCCCCGACTGTCCCTGTGCGGCGTGCGCGACCGCGCTCGGTGCCGACGCGCGGGCGGCGACGGCCGTGCTCGTGGACGGGGCGCTGCTGCTCGACCTGACGCCCGGCGCGGCGTTCGCGGCGGCGCGGGCGGGGCAGTCGCTCGCGGGGGTACGGCAGGTGTTGCTGTCGCATCCGCACAACGGGCCGCCGGTGGAGGTGCCGGCCGGGCTTCCGCAGCCGGGGCGGGTGCCGGACGGGCGGGAGTTGGCGCTTCTGACGGGGCATCGGGTGCGGGCGCTGGCGATGGACTCGCCGGGGACGGGATACGCGGTCACCGGGCCGGACGGGAAGCGGTTGCTGTATCTGCCGCCGGGTTGCGCGCCGGCCGGGCTGGAGGAGGGGACCGCGTCGGCCGAGCCGTACGACATGGTGCTCGTGGACGTCGTGGGGCGGCCGGACGCCCTGGCGCGGCTGCGGGCGGTGGGGGCGGTCGGGCCCACGACGGACGTCGTCGCCGTGCACCTGGACCACGACGTGCCGCCCGGGCCCGAGGTGCGGCGGCGGCTCGCCGCGGCGGGGGCGCGGGCCGTGCGGGACGGGGCGACCCTGGCGGTCGGGGCGTACGAGAACGTCCCGGACGTGCCGCGCCGGACGCTGGTGCTGGGCGGGGCGCGGTCGGGCAAGTCGGTGGAGGCGGAGCGGCGCCTCGAGGCGTTCCCCGACGTGCTGTACGTCGCGACGGGCGGGATCCGTAACGGGGACGGCGAGTGGGCGGAGCGGGTGGCCGCGCACCGGGAGCGGCGGCCGGGGTCGTGGCGGACGGTGGAGACGTGCGACCTGGTGCCGCTGCTCGCGCAGGAGGGACCGCCGCTGCTGATCGACTGCCTGTCGCTGTGGCTGACGGACGCGATGGACGCCGTGGGCGCGTGGGACGACGCGGAGTGGGCCGACGGCGGCGAGAAGGCGCTGCGCGAACGGGTGCACGCGCTGACGGACGCGCTCCGGTGCACCCGCCGGGCGGTGGTCGCCGTGTCCAACGAGGTGGGCTCCGGCATCGTCCCGGCCACCGCGTCCGGGCGGCGCTACCGGGACGAACTCGGCCGTCTGAACGCGGCGTTCGCGGCCGAGTGCGAGCAGGTGCTGCTGGTGGTGGCGGGGCAGGCCGTGGTGCTGCGGGGGTGACGGGGCCGCGCCCCCGACTCCGCCCTAGGGCAGCGGGTTCTTGCGGGCGATCACCCGGTACGCGTTGGAGAAGCCGGTGCGGCGGGCCAGGGGCGCCAGGGTGTGGTCCAGGGCCGTGGCCGTCAGGCGTACCGGGGCGGTCGCGGCCGTCAGGGCCGCGCGCGCGGTGAGCTGGAGGACCGTCGGCGGGGAGGCGCGCCAGGGGGTGTCGGGGGACGGGAGGGCCTGGGAGAGGGCCCGGGCCGCCGCCGTGGCCAGGTCGGCGGGGATGTGGGGAGCCGCCTCGTCCGTGCTGAGGATCGTGCAGTTGCCGTCCTCCAGGGCCTTGTGGACGTTGGCCGGCGGGAGCAGATGGAGCTGGCGGGGCTGGGCGTGGGCGGGCCACCACTTGCCGAGGAGCGCGGCGAAGGCGCTGTGCGGGTTGGCCAGTTCCAGGACGAGGTGGCCGCCGGGGCGCAGGGCCGCGATCGCCGCCTTGAGTTCCTCACGGGGCGACGGCGCCCGTTCCAGCTGGTGGAAGACGCTCACCACGTCGTAGCGGGAGCGCAGCCGGCCCAGCAGGCCGGGGGTGGTGAGGTGGCCGACGTAGGCATCCTCCACGCGTTCCGTCGCGCGGGCGCGCAGCACCCGCGGGGTGGGGTCCGTGCCGTCGAAGGACGTGTACGGGAGCAACTCCTGCGCGGCGGCCGGGAAGTCACCGTCGCCCGTGCCGACGTCCAGCCAGCTCTCCGGTTCCACGAGGTGCAGCATCGCCCGGACCCGCTCGCGGTTGCGGCGGCGTGAGGGCGGGCTCTCGTACCCGTCCCGGTCCCGGTGGTAGAAGGCCATGCCCTCGGGCGTGAGGCCGGGGTTCTGGAAGACGTGCGCGCAGTCCTCGCACTCCTCGACGGTGAACGTGCCGGGCTTGCCCTGGATCACGTCGGGTGCCCTGAGGCGGACGCGCAGGCGCTGCCCGCCGCACCAGGGACAGCTCTCCCGGCGCGGCGCGTGGAAGCGCTCGGTGCCCTGGGCGAGTTCGGCGAGGTACTTGGCACGGCGCAGGTCGATCGCCGGCGAGGCGGAGGGGGCGGACGACGACATGGGCGACTCCCGGGGCGCGACGGACAGGGCGGGGAGGGACGTACGACAATCCGCTGCAAACCGGAACGTATGGGATCCCGATCTTGGGTGCAACGACGTGGTGGGTTAGTGGCCGCCATTTGGCGCCGTCCCGTTCGACCGGGGCCGGTACTGTTCGGCGAATGAGCTCGCTGAATCTCGACGACTTCACCGATCTGATCGAGCGCCCCGACGGCGGGGTGCGCCGCGGCGCGGAGGCGCGCCGGGAGCGTCAGGTCGTGCCGCCCGGTTCGCTGGGGCGCCTCGACGACCTGGGTGAATGGCTGGCCGCGGCGCAGGGTGCCGTACCGGTGCGGCCGGTCGAACGGCCGCGGGTGGTGCTGTTCGCCGGTGACCACGGCGTGGCGGAGCTGGGGGTGTCGGCGCGGCCCGCGGGGAGCGCCGTGGAACTGGTGCGCGACGTACTGGAGGGCGGCCGGCCGGTGTCGGTGCTCGCCCGGCGGCTCGACGTGCCGGTGCGGGTCGTGGACCTGGCGCTGGACTGCGATCCGCAGGCCCTGCCCGAGGACGTGGTCAGGCACCGGGTACGGCGCGGCAGCGGACGGATCGACATCGAGGACGCGCTGACGGTTGAGGAGGCCGAGGCGGCGTTCCGGGCCGGGGTCGCTGTCGCCGACGAGGAGGCCGACTCCGGTACGGATCTGGTGGTGCTCGGCGATGTGAGCGTGGGCGGCACCACGGTGGCCGGGGTGCTGGTCGCCGCGCTGTGCGGGACCGACGCGTCCGTGGTGACCGGGCGGGGCGGGCTCGCGATCGACGACCTCGTGTGGATGCGCAAGTGCGCGGCGATCCGGGACGCGTTGCGGCGGGCGCGGCCGGTGCTCGGGGACCAGTTGCAGTTGCTGGCCACGGTCGGCGGGGCGGACGTCGCCGCGATGACCGGGTTCCTGCTCCAGTGCGCCGTGCGGAAGACGCCGGTGATCCTGGACGGCGTCGTGGCCGCCGCGTGCGCGCTGGTGGCCCAGCGGGTCGCGTTCCGGGCGCCGGACTGGTGGCTGGCCGGGCACGACAGCGGGGAGCCGGGACAGGCCAAGGCGCTGGACCGGATGGCGCTGGAGCCGCTGCTCGACCACGGCGTGCGGGCCGGCGAGGGCACCGGAGGCCTGCTGGCGCTGCCCCTGGTGCAGGCCGCGGCGGCGCTCGCGGCGGAGCTGCCCGTCAAGCCCGAGGAGCCCGTCAAGCCCGGGGAGCCCGCGGAGCCCGCGGAGCCCGGGGAGAAGCAGTCAGCCGACGAGCCGGAGGCGGTGTAGCGGACGCCCGGGAGCCGCGCCCGACGAACCCGTTCGCCCGCCGGGCCCGCGCCGAACGGGGCCGCTGCGCCGGATGGTCCGGAGAAGACTGCACGCGGCGGGCGCGGGCCGTGGCGATGACGCTCACGGCCGGCCGTGTGCCTCACCGCCGTGCCGCGCCTCGCGCGCGTTCGGCCCCTGGGACCACCGCTTCGTGCAGAACACCGGGACGGTCCGCGTCGACGGCCTCGCCGTGTCAGCGGCTCTCCAGGGCGCGGGTGCGTTCCGGGTCGGGCGTGCCGCCGAGCCAGTCCTGAAATCTGCGGGTGGGGCCCAGCCAGCGGCGGTCGTGGTGGTAGGCGCGCAGGCGTGACCTGGCCCGGGCACGGGGGCGCCGGCGGTAGAGGCGCCTGGCCCAGGGCGAGCCGGGGCGGGCCAGCCGGATCGCGCCGAACAGGGCGATGAACGGGACGATCACACCGAGGATCGCCACCCGGGCCTTGCCCTTGGCGAGGGCGACGAGCGAGAGGACGAAGTTGGCGGCCACCGTGGAGATCACCGAGCCCCGGCCCTGGAGCTCGTCCTGGTCGAGGTCGTTGACGCCGAACGGCGCGAGTCCGGCCACCCACAGGCCGACCAGGGCGGCGGTGAGCACGACCGCCTCCACGCTCTGGCGGCCCTCCTCGGTCCAGTACACGTCCGCCAGGTGCAGGATCAGGGCGAACTCGTCCAGCACCAGGCCCGCGCCGATCCCGAAGATCACGGCCGAGAGGTAGGACCCGAAGCCGTGCCGGCCGCCGGCCACCGCGCCGAAGCCGCCGACGAGGGTGAGGACGACGCCGGGCACCACGTGGTGGACGTGCACGCCACCCGTGCTGACGTTGCGGAAGGGGCCCCGGTCCGCCCGGATCATGCGGGTGATGAGCCGGGTGATCAGGAAGGTCAGCACGAAGGCGGTGAGGGCGAGCAGCAGGGGGAGCTTGCCGGGCTCGATGATGTTGCGTTCCAGCCAGTTCCCCATAGGTCCAAGTTTGCCCAGGATTGCGACGAGATGCTCCGTGAGCGGTCGCGTAACCTGCCCGGATGCCCCTGCTCCCGCCCCCGCACGGCCTCCGTTTCGCCTTCGGCACCCTCACCGTCCTGCCGGTACGGGTGACGCGCTGGGACCGGGAAGCCGCGCGCGGCGGGATGCTCCGCGCGCCGCTCGCCGGTCTCGTCGTCGGCCTCTGCGCGGCCGGTGCGGGTCTGCTGCTGCTGTTCCTCGGCGCCAGTCCGCCGCTCGCCGCCGTCGCGAGTGCCGCCGTCCCCGCCGTGCTCACCCGTGGCCTGCATCTGGACGGGCTGGCCGACACGGCGGACGGCCTGGGCAGCGGCAAGCCCGCCGAGGACGCGCTGCGCATCATGAAGCAGTCCGACATCGGGCCGTTCGGGGTGCTCACCCTGGTCTTCGTCCTGCTGGCCCAGGTGGCGGCCCTTGCGCAGCTCTACGACGGCTCCTGGGCCCGGGGCGCGCTCGCCGCCGTCGTCGCGGGAACCGCCGCCCGGCTGGCGCTGACGCTGGCCGCCCGCGCCGGGATACCGCCCGCCCGGCCGGAGGGGCTGGGCGCGGCCGTCGCCGGAGTCGTCCCGGTGCGCGGCGCGGTGGGCGTCGCCCTGGCGGTGACCGGCGCCGCGGCGGCGGGTGGGGCGCTGCTCGGGACGTACGGCATCGTGCGCGCCGCTCTCGCGGTGGTCGCCTCCGCCGCCGTGGCCGAGGTGCTGCTGCGGCACTGCGTGCGCCGGTTCGGCGGGGTCACCGGCGATGTGTTCGGCGCCCTCTCCGAGACGGCGGCGACGACGGCACTGCTGGTGCTCGTCCTGGCGTGAGGTCCCTCAGCGGGACCGGCGCCGGACCCCCAGTTCGTACTTCTTCAGCAGCGAGCTCAGCTTCAGCCGGCGGGACTCGGCGCAGAAGCGGTCGGTGGGCAGTTCGCACTCGGCGTGGAAGACCGCCTTGCCCGCCTTCACGAAGGGGGTAGCGGTGAGCGTCCGGCTCACCCGAACCCGATGAGTGTGACTCAGGTCATGGAGTGCGAGGATCGGTGATGGCGACGACGCCACTCGCAGGTGAACGCCCGTAGGAATGCTCGAACAGACACCGGGCGTAGGCTCGTGCGCGGTCGATACCGGACCAGGTACAGAGTCCACTGCACGAGCGATCCAAGGGTCGGCTGTCGGGCCCGGTCGGCCCACCCCTCGGCCATAGGAACTTCACATCGGAAGCGAGATTTCACCACCGTGACTGCTCTCACTCTCAGCACCGCCGCGGCGCCCGGCCTGCGGGCCGACGCGATCGTGATCGGTGTCGCCAAGGGCGACAAGGGCCCCGTCGTCGCACCGGGCGCCGAGGCCGTTGACAAGGCGTACGACGGCGGACTCGCCGGCGTCCTGGAGACCCTCGGTGCCTCCGGCGCCGAGGGCGAGGTGACGAAGCTGCCCGCCCCGGCCGGATTCAAGGCACCGCTCGTCGTGGCGGTGGGCCTCGGCGCCCGACCGGACAAGGACGCGGAGTACGGCGCGGAGGCGCTGCGCCGGGCCGCCGGGGCCGCCGCCCGCGCGCTGGCCGGCGCCAAGAAGGCCGCCTTCGCGCTGCCCGTCGAGGACTCGGCCTCCGTCGGCGCGATCGGTGAGGGCGCGCTGCTCGGCGCGTACTCCTTCGACGCCTACAAGGAGAACGGCCAGGCGGCCGCCGCCAAGGACAAGAAGAACGGCAAGGCCCCGCTCGCCGAGGTCACCGTGCTCGGCGCCAAGCCGCGCGACAAGGCGCACAAGCTGGCGGTGGAGCGCGCCACGGCCGTGGCCGAGGAGCTCAACCGCGCCCGCGACCTGGTCAACACCCCGCCCAACGACCTCAACCCCGAGGCGTTCGCCGCCGTCGCGCAGGCCGCGGCCAAGGAGCACGGCATCAAGGTGCAGGTGCTCGACGAGAAGGCGCTGACCAAGGGCGGCTACGGCGGCATCCTGGGCGTCGGGGCCGGCTCGGCGTCGGCGCCGCGGCTGGTGAAGCTCTCGTACACGTCCTCGAAGGCGAAGAAGCACCTCGCGTTCGTGGGCAAGGGCATCACCTACGACTCGGGCGGCATCTCGCTGAAGCCGGCCGGTCACAACGAGACGATGAAGTGCGACATGAGCGGGGCGGCGGCCGTGTTCGCGGCCGTCGTCGCGGCCGCGCGGCTCGGTCTCGAGGTCAACGTCACCGGCTGGCTGGCGCTGGCCGAGAACATGCCGTCCGGCTCCGCCACGCGCCCCGGCGACGTGCTGCGGATGTACAGCGGCAAGACGGTCGAGGTGCTGAACACCGACGCCGAGGGCCGGCTGGTGCTGGCGGACGCCCTGTGGGCGGCCTCGCAGGAGAAGCCGGACGCGCTGGTGGACGTGGCGACCCTGACCGGGGCGATGGTGCTGGCGCTGGGCAACCGGACGTTCGGCGTGATGGCCAACGACGACGCGTTCCGCTCCGTGGTGCACGAGGCCGCGGAGGAGGTCGGTGAGGCCGCGTGGCCGATGCCGCTGCCCGAGCACCTGCGCAAGGGGATGGACTCGCCCACCGCCGACCTCGCCAACATGGGTGAGCGGATGGGCGGCGGGCTGGTCGCCGGCCTCTTCCTGCGGGAGTTCGTCGGCGAGGGGATCACCTGGGCGCACCTCGACATCGCCGGGCCCGCCTTCAACGAGCAGGGACCGTTCGGGTACACGCCGAAGGGTGGTACGGGGTCGGGTGTGCGGACGCTGGTGCGGCTGGCCGAGCTGACGGCCACGGGTGACCTGGGCTGACGTCCGCCCACTGAGTCGTGACCGACTGTCGTGTCACGGGTGCGGGTGAGCTGTGGCTGGTCGCGCAGTTCCCCGCACCCCCTCCGGCGACGTCCTTCCCGTCCGTCGACAGGCGACGCCTCACGCATGTGACAGCTGAGCGTGCGACTTATCACACCCCGGCCCCGCGTCTCGTCCGGTGCCGACAGGTGCGAAGATGGGGCTCGGCAGGACAGGGCCCCACCGAAGGGCCGAAGTACAGCGGCCGGACACCAGCCGCCAGCCGGTCGTCGTCGACCGGCGTACGGCGCACATGCATGGAGGACGTGACGTGGCGAACGACGCCAGCACCGTTTTCGACCTAGTGATCCTCGGCGGTGGCAGCGGTGGTTACGCCGCGGCCCTGCGCGGGGCTCAGCTGGGCCTGGACGTCGCCCTGATCGAGAAGGACAAGGTCGGCGGCACCTGCCTGCACCGGGGTTGCATCCCCACCAAGGCCCTGCTGCACGCGGGCGAGATCGCCGACCAGGCCCGCGAGAGCGAGCAGTTCGGCGTCAAGGCCACGTTCGAGGGCATCGACGTCGCCGGGGTCCACAAGTACAAGGACGAGGTGATCTCGGGCCTGTACAAGGGTCTGCAGGGCCTCGTCGCGTCCCGGAAGGTGACCTACATCGAGGGTGCGGGACGACTGTCCTCCCCGACCTCGGTGGACGTCAACGGTCAGCGCGTCCAGGGCCGCCACGTCCTGCTGGCGACCGGTTCCGTGCCGAAGTCGCTGCCGGGCCTGGAGATCGACGGCGACCGGATCATCTCCTCGGACCACGCCCTCGTCCTGGACCGCGTGCCGAAGTCGGCGATCGTGCTCGGCGGCGGTGTCATCGGCGTCGAGTTCGCCTCCGCCTGGAAGTCCTTCGGCACCGACGTCACGGTCATCGAGGGCCTCAAGCACCTCGTCCCGGTCGAGGACGAGAACAGCTCCAAGCTTCTTGAGCGCGCCTTCCGCAAGCGCGGCATCAAGTTCAACCTGGGCACCTTCTTCCAGAAGGCCGAGTACACGGCCGACGGTGTCAAGGTCACCCTCGCCGACGGCAAGGAGTTCGAGGCCGAGGTCCTGCTGGTCGCGGTCGGCCGCGGCCCGGTCTCGCGGGGCCTGGGCTACGAGGAGGCCGGGGTCGCCATGGACCGCGGTTACGTCCTCGTCGACGAGTACATGCGGACCAACGTCCCGACGATCTCGGCGGTCGGTGACCTGGTCCCGACGCTCCAGCTCGCGCACGTCGGCTTCGCCGAGGGCATCCTGGTTGCGGAGCGGCTGGCCGGTCTGAAGGTCGTCCCGATCGACTACGACGGTGTCCCCCGGGTGACGTACTGCCACCCCGAGGTCGCCTCCGTGGGCATCACCGAGGCCAAGGCCAAGGAGGTCTACGGCGCGGACAAGGTCGTCGCCCTGAAGTACAACCTGGCGGGCAACGGCAAGAGCAAGATCCTGAAGACCGCGGGCGAGATCAAGCTCGTCCAGGTCAAGGACGGTGCGGTGGTCGGCGTGCACATGGTCGGCGACCGTATGGGCGAGCAGGTCGGCGAGGCCCAGCTGGTCTACAACTGGGAGGCGCTGCCGGCCGAGGTCGCCCAGCTCATCCACGCCCACCCGACGCAGAACGAGGCGCTCGGCGAGGCGCACCTGGCGCTGGCCGGCAAGCCCCTGCACTCCCACGACTGACCCCTAGGTCACTGGGCGCGACGACACAGACTTCCGCAATTCGTAAGGAGCAACCGAAACCATGGCGGTTTCCGTAACCCTTCCGGCGCTCGGCGAGAGCGTCACCGAGGGCACCGTCACCCGCTGGCTGAAGGCCGAGGGTGAGCGCGTAGAGGCCGACGAGCCCCTGCTCGAAGTCTCCACCGACAAGGTCGACACCGAGATCCCGGCCCCGGCCGCCGGTGTCCTGGCCTCCATCAAGGTCGCCGAGGACGAGACCGTCGAGGTCGGCGCCGAGCTGGCCGTCATCGACGACGGCACCGGTGCGCCGGCCGCCGCTCCGGCTCCGGCCGCCGAGCAGCCCGCCGCGCCGGCCGAGGAGCCGGCCCCGCAGGCCCAGCCGTCCACCGAGCAAGCCGCCCCCGCGCCGGCGCCCACCGCCGAGGCCACGGCCGGCGGCGGTTCCGCCGAGGGCACGGACGTGGTCCTGCCCGCGCTCGGCGAGTCCGTCACCGAGGGCACCGTCACCCGCTGGCTGAAGTCGGTCGGCGACAGCGTCGAGGCCGACGAGCCGCTGCTGGAGGTGTCCACCGACAAGGTCGACACCGAGATCCCGGCGCCCGCCTCGGGCGTGCTGCTGGAGATCACCGTCGGCGAGGACGAGACGGCCGAGGTCGGCGCCAAGCTGGCCGTCATCGGCGCCCCGGGTGCGGCTCCGGCCGCCGCCCCGGCTCCCGCCGCCCCGGCTCCGGCGCCCGCCGCCGAGACCCCGGCCGCGCCCGCCGCTCCGCCGGCACCGGCCGCTCCGGCCCCGGCCGCCCAGGCCCCGGCCCCCGCGGCTCCCGCCGTCCCGGCCCAGCCCGCGGCTCCGGCCC
>NZ_JBFBJT010000129.1:0-21584 GCF_040686175.1 Streptomyces sp. NPDC086077
CTTCGTCGACACCGAGGCCTCCAACTGGACCTTCGACCCGGTCCGCAAGCAGTACTTCTTCCACCGCTTCTTCTCCCACCAGCCGGACCTCAACTTCGAGAACCCGGCCGTCCAGGAGGAGATCCTCTCGGCGCTGCGCTTCTGGCTGGACCTGGGCATCGACGGCTTCCGCCTGGACGCCGTGCCCTACCTCTACGCCGAAGAGGGCACCAACTGCGAAAACCTTCCGGCCACCCATGAGCTGCTGAAACGGGTCCGCAAGGAGATCGACGCCCACTACCCGGACACGGTGCTGCTGGCCGAGGCCAACCAGTGGCCCGAGGACGTCGTCGACTACTTCGGCGACTACTCCTCCGGCGGCGACGAATGCCACATGGCGTTCCACTTCCCGGTCATGCCGCGCATCTTCATGGCGGTACGGCGGGAATCGCGTTACCCGGTCTCGGAGATCCTCGCCAAGACCCCCGCCATTCCGACCGGCTGTCAGTGGGGCATCTTCCTGCGCAACCACGACGAGCTCACGCTCGAAATGGTCACCGACGAAGAGCGCGACTACATGTACGCGGAGTACGCCAAGGACCCGCGGATGCGCGCCAACATCGGCATCCGCCGCCGGCTCGCCCCCCTGCTCGACAACGACCGCAACCAGATCGAGCTGTTCACCGCCCTGCTGATGTCGCTCCCCGGCAGCCCGATCCTGTACTACGGCGACGAGATCGGCATGGGCGACAACATCTGGCTCGGCGACCGGGACGCGGTGCGCACGCCGATGCAGTGGACGCCGGACCGCAACGCCGGGTTCTCGTCGTGCGACCCGGGCCGCCTGTTCCTTCCGGCCATCATGGACCCCGTCTACGGCTACCAGGTCACCAACGTGGAGGCGTCCATGGCGTCGCCCTCGTCACTGCTGCACTGGACCCGCCGGATGATCGAGATCCGCAAGCAGAACCCCGCATTCGGGCTCGGCTCGTACACCGAACTCCAGTCCTCCAACCCGGCCGTACTGGCGTTTCTGCGGGAACACGGCGACGACCTCGTGCTGTGCGTGAACAACTTCTCCCGCTTCCCGCAGCCGACCGAACTCGACCTGCGCGCCTTCAGCGGACGCCATCCGGTCGAACTGATCGGCGGGGTGCGTTTCCCCGCCATCGGTCAACTGCCGTACTTGCTCACCCTCGCGGGGCACGGCTTCTACTGGTTCCGGCTCCGCAAGGACGCCGCCTAGAAGGTCCCGGGCGGGGCGGTTTCTCCCGTCCCGCCCGGGGCACGCATCAGTAACACCCCGTCCGCCCGCGTGAGCCGACACCGGCTGACAGCGCCCCTGAGGGCGAACCGGAGAAGGGGAAAGGACGCACGCCATGTCGGAAGCCGTCACCCACCCCGCCACGGCCGGCCCCGGCCTTCTCGCGTCACTGGATCCGCTGCTGCGGGACTGGCTGCCACGGCAGCGCTGGTTCGCCGGCAAGGGACGTCCGGTCACCGGGTTCACGCCGGTGGCGGCCACCGAACTGCTGCCGGCCGGCGGCAAGCTGGGCCTCTACCACCTGCTCGTCCAGGTCCACCAGCCGCACCCACCGGTCCAGGGCACCGGCGGCACCACCCCGGCCCCCGGCGACTGCTACCAGCTCCTGATAGGGGTGCGCGAGGCGCTGCCGCCCCGGCTGGCGCCCGCGCTGATCGGCCATGTCACCGAGGGCCCGCTCGCCGGACACACGGTCTACGAGGCCCTGTACGACCCGCGGCCCGCCGAAGTACTCCTGGAGGCGCTCCGCACCCAGGCCCGCATCGGCGACCTGCGCTTCGAGCGCGACCCGCACCGGGAGATCCGGCCCGGTCTGGTCAGCCGCGCGGTCACGACCGAGCAGTCCAACTCCTCGGTGATATACGGAGATACGTTCATCCTGAAGTTGCTCCGCCGCATCGTGCCCGGCGTCAACCCGGACCTGGAGCTGCCGCTCGCGCTGGCCCGCGAGGGCTGCCCCCGGGTGCCCGCACCGACCGCATGGCTGGGCGCCGAGCTGGCCGGGCAGTCGTACGTCCTCGGTGTCCTCCAGCCCTACGTGCAGGGCGCCGCCGACGGCTGGGAGCTGGCCCTGCGCGAGCTGGCCAAGGGGGAGGACTTCAGCGCCGAGGCGCGGGCCCTCGGCCGGGCCACCGCCGAGGTGCACATGGCGTTGGCCCGCGCCCTGCCGACCGTCACCCTTGGCCACACCCAGCTGCGCGCGATGGTCGACGGCATGCTCGGACGCCTCGACCTCGCCGCACAGGCGGTACCCGCGCTGGGGCCGTACGTCCCCGGGCTGCGCTCCGCGTTCGAGGCGCTGGCCGGCCTCGCGGCCGAGGGCCAGACCTGGACCGCCCAGCGCGTCCACGGCGATCTGCATCTCGGGCAGTGCCTGCGCTCGCCGGCCGGCCGGTGGTCGCTGATCGACTTCGAGGGCGAACCGGCCAAACCGCTGGCCGAACGCCGGATGCCGCAGCCCGCCGTGCGGGACATCGCCGGGATGCTGCGCTCCTTCGACTACGCCGCCCACTCCGTGCAGCCGTCGGTGCCGGGCTGGGCGGAACACTGCCGGGCCGCGTACTGCGCCGGCTACGCCGAGGCGGCCGGGCGAGACCCGCGTACCGACCCGGTGCTGCTGCGTGCCCACGAGACCGACAAGGCCGTTTACGAGGTCGTCTACGAAGCCCGGCATCGCCCCGACTGGCTCCCCGTGCCGCTGTCGGCGATACGGCGCCTCGCCTCGACCCAACCGACCTGACCCTCCCAGGAGGCTCCGCCCGTGACCCCCCGTACCAGCTCCTCCGCCAGCGGTTCCGACCCGAACATCACGGCCGGGGAGACCACGGCCCCTCAGGAGAAGGCCGCCGTGCCGAAACAGGCGACCGCACCCGAGGGGACGGCCGCACCGGCCAAGGCGCCGGCGAAGAGCGCGGCGGCGAAGAAGGCGACCCCGAAGAAGGGCGTGTCCGAGAAGGCCGCCGCGAAGAAGGCGGTCGCGAAGAAGGCCACGGCGAAGACGGCCACCGCCAAGAAGGCGGCGGCGAAGCAGCCGCCCGTCAAGGCGACGCCGAGGACGCGGACGACCGCCGAGAAGGCCCCGGCAAAGAAGGCCGCGGCTGAGAAGGCCATGACGAAGAAGGCCACGGCGAAGAAGGCCACGGCCACGACCGCGACGGGCACGACCGCGACAGGCGCGACGGCGCCCGCGAGGAAGTCCGCCGCCGCGAGGAAGGCCACGGCGTCGGAGAGGCTCACCGCGGCCGCGAAGAGCGCGTCGGCGAAGAGGCCGGCGCCCGCCAAGAGGTCGGCGCCGGCCCCGAGCACGGCGGCGGCCGTTAGCACGGCGGCGGCCGGCAAGGTCCCGCCCGCGAAGTCCACCACCGAGGACGCCCCGGCCACCAGGGCCACCCCGAAGAAGACGGCCGCGGCGAAGACCGCGCCCGCAGCCGCGCCCACCCCGGTCTCCCCCGCCCTCGGCCCCGCCGACCGCGGTCGTCTGCTCACCGGCGCCCACCACGACCCGCACTCCGTCCTCGGCGCGCACCCGGCCCCGGACGGTGGCGTCATCTTCCGGGTGTTCCGCCCCTACGCCCTGTCCGTCACGGTGGTGGCCGGCGACCGGAGGGACGAGCTGCACGACGACGGCGACGGCTTCTTCTCCGCGCTGCTGCCGCTCGCCGAGGTCCCCGAGTACCGGCTCAGCGTGGCGTACCGGACCTCGGTCCAGGACACCGACGACCCGTACCGCTTCCTGCCCACTCTCGGCGATCTCGACCTGCATCTGATCGGCGAGGGCCGGCACGAGCAGCTGTGGCGGGCGCTGGGCGCCGAGCCGATGACGCACCAGGGCGTGACCGGCACCCGTTTCACGGTGTGGGCGCCGAACGCGCGCGGCGTGAGCCTGGCCGGCGGCTTCAACTACTGGGAGGGCACCGGCTTCCCGATGCGCTCGCTGGGCGGCACCGGCGTCTGGGAGCTGTTCGTGCCCGGCATCGGAGAGGGCGAGCTGTACAAGTTCGAGATCACCCGGCCCGACGGTTCGAAGACCCTGCGCGCGGACCCGATGGCCCGTCGCACCCAGGCCCCGCCGGACACCTCCTCCGTCGTGACCGCCTCGCACCACGAGTGGGGCGACGCGCAGTGGCTGGAGCGGCGGGGCGAGGTCCCCGCGCACGAGGCGCCGTTCTCCGTCTACGAGGTGCACCTCGCGTCCTGGCGCCCCGGGCTGACGTACCGGCAGCTGGCCGAGGAACTCCCCGCCTACGTCAAGGAGCTGGGCTTCACCCACGTCGAGCTGATGCCGGTCGCCGAGCACCCCTTCGGCGGCTCCTGGGGCTACCAGGTCACCGGCTTCTACGCGCCGACGGCCCGCCTCGGCACCCCGGACGACTTCCGGTACCTCGTCGACGCCCTGCACCGGGCGGGCATCGGCGTCCTCATGGACTGGGTGCCGGCGCACTTCCCCCGGGACGACTGGGCGCTCGCGGAGTTCGACGGGCGTCCGCTGTACGAGCACCCCGATCCGCTGCGCGCCGCCCATCCCGACTGGGGAACGCTGGAGTTCGACTTCGGCCGCAAGGAGGTGCGGAACTTCCTGGTCTCCAACGCGGTGTACTGGTGCGAGGAGTTCCACATCGACGGGCTGCGGGTGGACGCCGTGGCCTCGATGCTCTACCTCGACTACTCTCGCGAGCCGGGCCAGTGGACGCCGAACGAACACGGTGGCCGGGAGAACCTGGACGCGGTGGCGTTCCTCCAGGAGATGAACGCGACGGTGTACCGCCGGGCGCCGGGCGTCATCACGATCGCCGAGGAGTCCACGGCGTGGGACGGCGTCACCCGGGCCACGCACCACAAGGGCCCGAGCGGGTTCGGCGGGCTGGGCTTCGGCCTGAAGTGGAACATGGGCTGGATGCACGACTCGCTCGAGTACATGAGCAAGGAGCCGATCCACCGCAAGTACCACCACCACGAGATGACGTTCTCGATGGTGTACGCGTACAGCGAGAACTACGTCCTGCCGATCTCCCACGACGAGGTGGTGCACGGCAAGCGGTCGCTGGTGTCGAAGATGCCGGGCGACTGGTGGCAGCAGCGCGCCAACCACCGCGCCTATCTGGGCTTCATGTGGGCCCACCCGGGCAAGCAGCTGCTGTTCATGGGCCAGGAGTTCGCGCAGGGCGCGGAGTGGTCCGAGGCGCACGGGCCGGACTGGTGGCTGCTCGACCCGCAGTACGGCGCCGAGGCCGACCACCGCGGGGTGCGCGACCTGGTCCGGGACCTCAACGCCGTCTACCGGGACACACCGGCACTGTGGCAGCGCGACACCCACCCCGAGGGCTTCCGGTGGATCGTCGGCGACGCCGCCGAGGACAACGTCCTGGCTTTCCTGCGCCACGACGCGACGGGCACCCCGCTCCTGGCGATCAGCAACTTCTCCCCGGTGGTCCGCCACGACTACCGGGTGGGCGTCCCCGACGAGATCCCGGCCTGGCACGAATCCCTGAACACGGACGCCACCCGCTACGGCGGCAGCGACGTGACGAACCCCGACCCCCTGAAGCCGGAGGCCCTCCCCTGGCACGGCCACCCGGCGAGCATCCGCCTGACGCTGCCCCCGCTGGCGACGGTCTGGCTGCAACCGTCGTGACCGGCCACCCCACCGACCCGACTCGGGTGGTGGGTGGGGTGGGCACAGGTTCCGGGGGTCCGGGGGCGGACCCCCGGGCGGTCAGGGCGACGCCTGGGGCTCCTGGGTCAGGCCGCGCGGCAGGGGGCCCGTGTGCAGCACGCCCAGCCGCTGTGTCGCGCGGGTCAGGGCGACGTACAGATCGCTCGTCCCGTAGCGGCCCGGCTCGACCACCAGCACGGAGTCGAACTCCAGCCCCTTCGCCTGACGCGGGTCCAGGAGCACGACCGTGCGCGTGAGGTCCGGCTCGGCGTCCGCCGTCACGCCCTCCAGCTGGGCGGCGAGGCGCCGGTGCAGGTCGCGCGGCGCGATGACCGCCAGCCGGCCCTCGGCCGGGGTGAGTTCCGCGACCGCCTTGGCGACCGCGCCGGGCAGGTCGTCGGTGGCGCGGATCCACGGACGTACCCCCGTGGACCGTACGGAACTCGGTGGCTCGAAGTCCGGGTCCTGGGCCCGTACGACCGCGGCGGCGAGATCCATGATCTCGGCGGGCGTGCGGTAGTTGACGCCGAGGCGCGTGTGCTCCCAGCGGTCCTCGACATAGGGCTGGAGGATCTTCGACCAGGACCCGACCCCCGCCGCCTCCGCCGTCTGCGCGGGATCGCCGACCAGCGTCATCGACCGCGTCGGACTGCGCCGCATCAGCAACCGCCACGCCATCGGCGACAGCTCCTGCGCCTCGTCGACGATGATGTGCCCGAACGCCCAGGTCCGGTCGGCGGCGGCCCGCTCGGCGGCGCTTCGGTGGTCGTCCTCCTCGTGCCGCTCGGCGAACCGCTCGGCGTCGATGATGTCGTGCGCCGACAGCACCTCCGAGCTGTCGGGGTCACTGTCCTCCTTGTCCTCGAACTCGTAGGTACGCGACGCGTACGACACGTCCAGCACGCCCTGCGCGTACGACACCTGCCGCTCCCGCTCGCGTTCCGCCCGCGCCCGCGCCACCCGGTCGTCCTCGCCGAGCAGCTCGGCCGCCTCGTCGAGCAGCGGTACGTCCGCCACGCTCCACGCCCGCGTCACCGGCCGGCGGATCGCGGCGGCCTCGGCGTCGCCGACGTACCCCTCGGGTGCGGCGAGGAAGTCGGCGACCAGCCGCTGCGGGGTGAGGACCGGCCACAACTGGTCGATGGCGGACCAGACTTCCGGGTTCTCGGCGATGTCGTCGCGGATCTGGGTGATGTCGCTGGGGTCGAGGAGGTTGGTGCCGTCGTACGGGTCGGTCCCGACCCGCTCGGCGTACAGCTCGGTGAGCGTGTTGAGGATGTGCCCCTCGAAGTGCTCGCGCGCCGCGTTGTGCGGCAGCTCGGCGGCGCGGGTCCGCTCCCGGGCGACGCCCACGAGACCGTCGTCGAGCATCAGGATCTCGCGGTCGTGCGCGATGGCGATCACCGGGTCGGGCAGCGCCTGCCGGTCCCGTACGACGTCGGCGAGCACGTCGGCCATCCCGGCGCCGCCCTTGACCGCGGCCGCCTCCGGGGTGTCGGCCGCCGTGGCCTTCACGCCGGGGAAGAGTTCGCCGACCGTCGCCAGCAGCACGCCCGTCTCACCCAGTGAGGGCAGCACCTCGCCGATGTAGCCGAGGAAGGCGGGGTTGGGGCCGACGATCAGCACGGCCCGCTTGGCGAGCAGTTCCCGGTGCTCGTACAGCAGATACGCCGCCCGGTGCAGGGCGACCGCCGTCTTGCCGGTGCCGGGGCCGCCCTCCACCACCAGCACGCCCCGGTGCGGGGCGCGGATGATCTCGTCCTGCTCGGCCTGGATGGTCTGCACGATGTCGGCCATCCGGCCGGTGCGCGCGGAGTTCAGCGCGGCGAGCAGGACGGCGTCGCCGCTGGGGTCCTCGTACCCGGTCCGGGTGTCGTCGCCGACGTCGAGGAACTCGTCGTGCAGCGCGGTGACCCGGCGGCCGTCGGTGGAGATGTGCCGACGGCGGCTGAGGCCCATCGTGGTGTGGCCGGTGGCCAGGTAGAAGGGGCGGGCGACCTCGGCCCGCCAGTCGATCAGGATCGGCGTGCGCTCGATGTCGCCGGCCCGCAGGCCGATCCGGCCGATGTGATGGCTGGCGCCGGAGGTCAGGTCGATCCGGCCGAAGCAGAGCGAGCCGTCCACCGCGTTCAGCGCGGCGAGCAGCCCGGACCGCTCGGCCACGAGGATGTCCCGCTCCAGCCGGGCCTGCATCGGTTTGTCGCCCTGCGCGAGGGCGTCCGTGACGGATGCCTCCGCGTCGCCGCGGAGCTCGTCGACGCGCCGGTACAGCCCGTCGATGAATTCCTGCTCGCGGCGCATTTCATCGTCCGGAAAGTCGACGTTTGACGAATCCATGTTTGACAATTCCGCTCCCGCCCGGATATACTCAGCTCAGTGAACTTCTTCGCGACCTCATTTCCTCAAGTCGCGAACTCCTGAATATACGCAAAGAAATCCCCCGGACGCAATTGTCCGGGGGATTTCTTTACGTCCGCTCAAGGTCCTGTGCGGTTCACAGCGCGTCCGCGATCTCCTCCAGGAGCCGCCGCTTGGGCCGGGCCCCCACCATGGACCTCACGGGCTCGCCCGCGCGGAAGACCATGAAGGTCGGCATGGACAGCACCTTGTAGGCGTTGGTGGTCTCCGGATTGTGGTCCACGTCCAGCTGCACCACCTTCAGCCGCTCCCCCTCCTCCGCCGCCAGCGCGCTCAGCACCGGCGCCATCTGCCGGCACGGCGGGCACCAGTCGGCGGTGAACTCCACCAGCACCGGCAGCTCGGAGCCGATCACCTCCGCCGCGAAGTCCTCGTCAGTCACTTCGGCCACACCCGCTGCCCTGCTCATGGCTGCCCTCCCAGCTCGCACGCCGGTTCCGGACCACCCGGAACCATCGCCTCGGCGGCCAGCTCGTCCCGCGCCCGCTCGGCCCGGGCCAGCTGCGCGCCCACCTGGGCCCGCACGGCCCGCAACTCGCCGATCAGCCCGTCGAGCTCGTCGAGCTTGCGCCGGTAGACCGCGAGCGAGGCGGGGCAGGAGTCGCCCTGAGGGTGACCGGCCCGCAGACACTCCACGAAGGGCCGCGTCTCCTCCAGGCCGAACCCGAAGTCCTGCAGCGTCCTGATCTGCCGCAGCAGCTTCAGGTCCCGCTCGTCGTAGTCCCGGTGGCCGTTCGCGTCCCGCCGCGCGGGCAGCAGGCCCCGTGCCTCGTAGTACCTGAGCGTGCGGGTGGTGGTCCCGGCCCGTTCGGCCAGCTCGCCGATTCGCATGCCCACGACCGTAGGCCTTGACGTCGGCGTCAAGGCAACACCGAGGTCAAGGCCGGCAAGGGAGAGCCCGGGCGGCTGAGCTACGGGGGGAGCATCTCAGCCGCCCGGGCGTCGGGAGGTGGTCTCTGCCCGGGGAGGAGCGAGGGATCAGGCCTTGGCCAGTTCCTTCTCGCCTTCGGTGCCGCCGCCGCGCTGCTCCGGCATCTCGGTGTCGTCGGCGGCGCCGCCGCCGTGGCCGTCGTCCAGCAGTGTCTTCTCGTCGAACGGCAGCCGGCCCGCGAGCACCTCGTCCACCCGCTCCCTGTCGATCTCCTTGGTCCAGGTACCGATCAGCACGGTGGCCACGGCGTTGCCCGCGAAGTTGGTCAGGGCACGGGCCTCACTCATGAAGCGGTCGATGCCGACGATCAGGCCGACGCCGTCCACCAGGGCGGGCTTGTGGGACTGGAGACCGCCCGCGAGCGTGGCCAGGCCCGCCCCCGTCACACCGGCGGCGCCCTTCGAGGCGACCAGCAGGAACAGCAGCAGCGGGATCTGCTCCCCGATGCCCATCGGCGTGCCCATGGCGTCGGCGATGAACAGGGACGCCATGGTCATGTAGATCATGGTGCCGTCGAGGTTGAAGGAGTAGCCGGTCGGGACGGTGATGCCGACGACGGGCTTGCTGACGCCCAGGTGCTCCATCTTCGCGATGAGCCGCGGCAGCGCGGACTCGGAGGAGGAGGTGGACAGGATCAGCAGGAACTCACGGCCCAGGTACTTGAAGAACGTGAGGATGTTCAGGCCGGAGACGAGCCGCAGCAGCGCGCCGAGCACGATGAAGACGAACAGGACGCAGGTGACGTAGAAGCCGAGCATCAGCACGGCGAGGCTCTTGAGCGCGTCGATGCCGGCGGAGCCGGTGACGGCCGCGATGGCGCCGAAGGCACCGATCGGGGCGGCCCACATGATCATCGCGAGGATGCGGAAGACGAGCCGCTGGATGTGCTCGATGCCGCGCAGGATCGGCTGTCCGGCGGAGCCCATGGCCTGCAGCGCGAAGCCGGCGAGCAGCGCGATGAGCAGGGCCTGCAGCACCTCGCCCTCGGTGAAGGCGGAGACGATGGTGGTCGGGATGATGCCGAGCAGGAACTCGCCGGTGTCCTTGGCCTCCGCGTCCACCTGTGCGTGCCCGGTCTCGCGGACGGCGTCGGTGACGGCGAGGCCGGTGCCCGGGTCGAGGATGTTGCCGACGACCAGGCCGATGGCGAGCGCCACCAGGGACATGACCAGGAAGTAGACGAGGGCGATACCGCCGACCGCGCCCACCTTGGCGGCCTTCCGTACGGAACCGATGCCCAGCACGATCGTGCAGAAGATGATCGGCGAGATCATCATCTTGATCAGGTTCACGAAGCCCGTGCCGATGGGCTTCAGCTCGACGGCGAAGTCCGGGGCGGCCAGGCCCACGGCGATGCCGAGCGCGACCGCGACGATCACCGCGATGTAGAGATAGTGGGTGCGGTCCCGCTTGGCGCGGGGTGTGGCAGGTGCCGTGTCGGCTGCGCTGGTCACGACTGCCCTCCTTGACGACGTCATCGGCATCACCGGCGTGCGGCTCACGTCCGGGGGAACTGTCCGGGGCGTTGCCCGCGGACGAAGGAATGCCGTGACTATCTCCCGCGCTGTGAGGGCGGTCACCCTTCCGTTCATTTAGTTCACGCTTAACCGGGGAGGCACACTGACGGCATGCGCATCCCGGTCCCGAGAGCCCGTAGCCTGGCCGGCCAGCTGTTCGCCATGCAGGCCGTGCTGATCGCGGTGCTCGTCGCCGGTTACGCGCTGTTCACCTACGTGAGCGACCGCAACCAGGCCGAGGACGCGGCGGGCCGCCAGGCGATGGCGGTCGCCCGCTCGATCGCCGACTCCCCGTCGGTGCGGGAGGCCATCCGCACCTCCGACCCGACGGCCCCGCTCCAGCCGTACGCCCTGAGCGTGATGCGTGACACGGACGTCGACTTCGTCACGATCATGGATCCGGCGGGCATCCGCTGGACCCACCCCGACCCGGCGCAGATCGGCGGCCGCTTCCTCGGCCACATCGAGCCCGCCCTGCGGGGCGAGTCCTTCACCGAGACCTACACGGGCACCCTCGGCCCGTCCGTCCGCGCGGTCACCCCCGTCCACGACGGCCCGCGCATCGTGGGCCTGGTCAGTGCCGGCATCCGGGTCGAGGCGATCAGCGAGCGGGCACGGGGCCAGCTCACCGCCCTGATCGGCGCCGCGGGCGGCGCCCTCGTGCTGGGCGGCGTCGGCACCTACGTCGTCAACGCCCGCCTCCGCCGCCACACCCACGGCATGAACGCCACCGAGCTGAGCCGGATGCACGACTACCACCAGGCCGCCCTGCACGCGGTGCGCGAGGGGCTGCTGATGCTCGACGGCCAGTACCGGGTGGCGCTGATCAACGACGGCGGGCAGGAACTGCTCGGCGTGCCCGGCGACGTGGTGGGCCGCTCGGTGGCCGACCTGGGCCTGCCGGCCCCGCTGACGGGCGCGCTGCTGTCCTCGGAGCCACGAGCGGACGAGGTCCAACTGACGGCGGACCGGGTACTGGTGCTGAACACGTCACCGGTGTCGGGCGGCGAGCGCCGCGGAACGGTCGTGACGCTGCGGGACGTGACGGAACTTCAGTCGCTGATGGGCGAACTGGACTCGGAGCGGGGTTTCACGCAGGCCCTCCGGTCCCAGGCGCACGAGGCGGCGAACCGCCTGCACACGGTGGTGTCCCTGATCGAACTGGGCCGGGCGGAGGAGGCCGTCGACTTCGCGACGGCGGAACTGGAGCTGGCCCAGGCCCTGACCGACCAGGTCGTCGCGGCGGTGAGTGAGCCGGTGCTGGCGGCGCTGCTGCTCGGCAAGACGGCCCAGGCGAACGAGCGGGGTGTCGAGCTGGTGGTGTCGGAGGACAGCGGCCTGGACGACGGGCTGCTGCCGCCGTCGCTGCCCGCCCGGGACCTGGTGACCATCCTGGGCAACCTGATCGACAACGCGGTGGACGCGGCACAGGGCAGCGCCCGGGCGCGGGTGACGGTGACGGCTTACACGGCGGACGGCGAACTGGTCCTGCGGGTGGCGGACACCGGCGAGGGCGTGGATCCCGAGCACGCCGAACGGGTCTTCCAGCGGGGCTTCACGACCAAGCCGTCCGGCCCCGGTGGACGCGGGCTGGGCCTGGCCCTGGTCCGGCAGGCGGTGCACCGGCACGGCGGGACGCTGGCGGTGGCCGGGGCCGGTGACGGAGGAGCGGAGTTCGAGGTGCGGTTGCCGCTGTCCGAGGAGGCCCTGGCGAGCGATGCGCCCCGTGCCGCCGCGGACACGGCAGGTACGGGCGCTGGAGGCCACGCATGACCCACGAGGAACCGATCCGTGTGCTGGTCGTCGAGGACGACCCCGTGGCGGCGGACGCACATGTGATGTACGTGGGGCGCGTCCCCGGGTTCGTCGCCGTCGGGAAGGCGCACACCGGCGCGGAGGCGCGGCGGGCGCTGGAGCGGACGCCGGTCGATCTGCTCCTGCTCGACCTACACCTGCCGGACGTGCACGGCCTGCAACTGGCGCGCTCGCTGCGGGCGGCGGGCCATCACGCGGACGTGATAGCGGTGTCCTCCGCCCGGGACCTGGCGGTGGTGCGGGAGGGGGTGTCGCTGGGAGTCGTCCAGTACGTCCTCAAGCCGTTCACGTTCGCCACGCTCAGGGACCGTCTCGTGCGCTACGCGGAGTTCCGGGGCGCGGCGGGCGAGGCCAGCGGCCAGGACGAGGTGGACCGCGCCCTGGCCACCCTGCGGGCACCGACACCGGCGGCGCTGCCGAAGGGGCTGAGCGGACCGACGCTGGAACGCGTGACGTTCGCACTGCGCGAGGTCGAGGAGGGCCTGACGGCGGCGGGGGTGGCCGAGGCGATCGGCATCTCCCGCATCACGGCACGCCGTTACCTGGAACACCTGGTGGACGCGGGGAGAGCGGGCCGGAGTCCACTGTACGGACAGGTGGGAAGACCCGAACTTGTCTACCAGTGGGTCCGGGACCGACGCCGGTAGGCATCGCGGAGCCCCTTCGAGGGACTCGGCTGCATCGGCGGGAGCGTCGGCACGGGTGAAGGCCTCGGCGGCCTCGCGGTGACAGGCCTCGGCCCGCCCCGGTTCGGAGAGACTCTGGTAGGCGCTCCCCGGATTGCGCAGGGCGGCACCGGATCTCGGTTCTCATGGGGCGACGGTAGGGGGTGCGGCAGGAGTTGGCGCGGGTCGCGCGTACACCACGACCTGCACACCGAGCCCCACCACGGTCAGCGCTTCGGCCACCGACAGGCCCACCAGCAGCCGGCCTCCGTCCCCGGCGGCCCAGAACACGACCAGCGCCGCCAGCGGTACGCCGCAGAAGGCGGTCAGGTCCACGACGCACTGAATGGTCTTGCGGGACCGGCGGCGTACGTCCCGACGGTGATACGCCTCCCAGCCGAAGGTCGCGAAACCGCTGCCGGAAGCCGCGAGTGCGGCCAGCCGCGGCCCGAGTTCGTCGCGGACGTAGTGCCCGATGGCCGTGATCTTCTCGTCGTTGACGAGGTAGGTCCACCCGAGCACGACGCACACCGGCGGCAACGCCAGCAGCATCGACGCCTGGTCGGCCTGCGCGGCCGCGGCGATGATGGCGGCGACGACGGCCAGAGTGACGTAGAGCAGGTTGTCCCGGAACCCGATCCGCGCCTTCTGCTCGTCCTTCACGGTCTGGTACTCGGCGAGGAGCAACTGACCGACGGTGACGTCTTGCTCCGGCACTCCCACGTTCCCCCCGTCGCCGCCAACCACGCCTGTTCACACGTGCCTTGGAAGTACCTTAAGGGGGTGCCTGGGACGAAACCCACTGTCGTGGGCCTGGTGCGACCTCGGCATCGTCCTACGTCAGGCGGGACGGACGGAGGAGGCTGTCGAGGCATAGACCCTCCGCAGACTCATTGACCTGACTAGACCATTCCTCATACGTTCACCGGGCCACAACCCCCAGGCCACAACGACGTAGGTCCCAGGAGGTCATGCTCGTGCGCCCCAACGCCTCCCTCCCCGCTCTCCTCGCCCTGACCCTCGCCGCCGCAGGCACCCTCACGGCCTGCGGCGGCGGAGCCGGTAGTGATCCGGACACCGTGAAGGTCTCCTTCAAACAGTCCACGGACAACTCCGTGAAGGTGATGGACACCTATCTCGCTGACATCAAGAAGCAGTTCGAGAAGGCCAACCCCGGCAAGAAGGTCGAGCTCGTCCCGATCAAGGCCCCGGACTCGGAGTACTACACCAAGCTCCAGCAGATGCTCCGCTCCCCCAAGACCGCTCCCGACCTGGTCTACGAGGACACCTTCCTCATCAACTCCGACATCACCAGCGGCTACCTCAAGCCCCTCGACCCGTACCTCGCCAAGTGGCAGGACTGGAACCAGTTCATCGACACGGCGAAGGCCGCGGCCAAGGGCGAGGACGGGAAGACGTACGGCGTCCCGGACGGCACGGACACCCGGGGTCTCTGGTTCGACAAGGGCATCTTCGCCAAGGCCGGTCTGCCCGCCGACTGGCAGCCGAAGACCTGGGACGACGTCCTGGAAGCCGCCCGCACGATCAAGCGGAAGGTCCCCGGCGTCACCCCGCTCAACGTCTACACCGGCAAGCCCGTCGGCGAGGCCGCCACCATGCAGGGCTTCCAGATGCTGCTCTACGGCACGAACGACGGCGCCTCCGACCCCCTGTACGACGAGCAGTCCAAGAAGTGGATCGCCGGCGGCAAGGGCTTCAAGGACGCCCTCACCTTCGTCGAGACGGTCTACAAGGAGAAGCTCGGTCCGGACGTCTCCGACGCCCTCGACCCCAACATCGGCACCCGCGTCCGCGGCGAGCTCCTCCCCGAGGGCAAGCTCGGCATCAACCTCGACGGCTCCTGGCTCCCCCAGGACTGGCTGGAGGGCAGCGGCCACGAGTGGCCCGAGTGGTCGCAGAAGCTGGGCCTCGCCGCGATGCCCACCCAGAACGGCCAGGCCCCCGGCAAGGTGAGCATGTCCGGCGGCTGGACCTGGGCGATCCCCGCCAAGGCGGGCAACCCTGACCTCGCCTTCGAGTTCATCAAGACGATGCAGACGAAGGCGAACGCCCAGAAGTGGTACATCGCCAACTCCGGCATCGCGGTCCGCGAGGACGTCGCCGCCGACCCGGCGTACGTCGACGCCCAGCCCGGCATCAAGTTCTTCACCGACCTGGTCGCCACCACCCACTACCGGCCCGCCTTCCCGGCGTACCCGAAGGTCTCCACCGCGATCCAGGAGGCGATGGAGGGCGTGACGACGGGAGACATGTCGGTCGACGAGGCGGCGAAGGCGTACGACGAGGAACTGAAATCGGCGACGGACAACCAGGTGATCGAGAAGTGAGCCGCAGTTCATGACGACAGCCCCCGCCACGGGCTCCGGCACCGGTCCCGGCCTCGCCAAGAGGCCGGACCCGGTCGGCCCGGACCCCGCGCCGAAGCAGCGCCCCCGCTCCCGCGTCCTCCTGCGGGCCCTGCCCCTGTCCCCCGCAGTGGTCCTGCTGGTGCTCTTCCTGGCCGGCCCGATCGCGTACTGCGCCTGGATCGCGTTCACCGACCTCCAGCTGACCGGCCAGGCCCAGGAGTCGTTCGTCGGCTTCGAGAACTTCCGTACGGCGTTCGGGGACGAGGCGTTCCTGAACGCGGTGTGGCTGACCCTGGCCTTCACGGTCGTCTCGGCGCTGATCGGCCAGAACACCCTCGGCCTGGGGCTGGCGGCGCTGATGCAGCGGGCGTCGAAGCCCCTGCGCACCCTCACCGGCGGCATCGTCATCACGGCGTGGGTCCTGCCGGAGGTCGTCGCCGGCTTCCTCCTCTACGCCTTCTTCCGCCGCGAGGGCACCCTGAACGCCATCCTGGACTGGCTCCATCTCCCCTCCCAGAACTGGCTGTTCACCCTTCCGATCCTGGCGGTGTCGTTCGCGAACGTGTGGCGGGGCACGGCGTTCTCGATGCTGGTCTACTCGGCGGCACTGGGCGAGATCCCCAAGGAGATCACGGAGGCCGCGGAGGTCGACGGCGCGGGCGGCTGGCGCCGCCTGTGGCACATCACCCTCCCGATGATCCGCCGTTCCATCGGCACGAACCTCATGCTGATCACCCTTCAGACCCTCTCCGTCTTCGGCCTGATCTGGGTGATGACGAGGGGCGGTCCGGGCGGCAAGAGCCAGACGCTCCCGCTCTTCATGTACGAGGAGGCGTTCCAGAAGAGCATGATCGGCTACGGCACTGCGGTCGCCCTCCTGCTCCTCGTCGTGGGCTCCCTGTTCTCGGTGATCTATCTGCGCCTGCTGCGGACGGAGGTCTGAAGCGCCATGTCCCGAACCCCCTCCTCACGCAGGACCATCCACCGCCTGGCCGCCGACGCCGGCCTCCTGGTGGTGGCCGCCGCCTTCTCCCTCCCGCTGTTGTGGGTGATCCTGTCCTCACTGGATCCCAGCGCCAACCTTCAGGTGCAGATCCCGGACGGCGTGACGCTGGACAACTTCGACGCCGTCCTGACGCCGGAGATCACCTTCACCCCGCTCCTCAACAGCCTGCTCCTGTGCGGCGGCGGCACCCTGCTGACCGTGGCGTGCGCCGCCCTCGCCGCCTACCCGCTGTCCCGCTTCCGCTCCCGCCTCAACCGCCCGTTCCTGCTGACGATCCTCTTCGCGACGAGCCTGCCCGTCACGGCGATCATGGTTCCGGTGTACGCCCTGTTCGTGCAGGTGAACCTGATCGACACGATGGAGGGAACGATCTTCTTCTTCGCCGCCTCGCAACTCCCGTTCGCCATCTGGCTGATGAAGAACTTCATGGACGGCGTACCGAAGGAACTGGAGGAAGCGGCCTGGACCGACGGGGCCTCGTCACTGCAGTCACTGCTGCGGATCGTGCTGCCGCTGATGGGGCCCGGGGTGGCGGTGGTGACGGTGTTCTCGTTCGTGATGATGTGGGGGAACTTCTTCGTCCCCTTCATGCTGCTGCTCACACCGGACCAGATGCCGGCGGCGGTGAGCATCAACGAGTTCTTCGGTAACCGCGGGACCGTGGTGTACGGCCAGCTGGCCGCCTTCTCGATCATCTACTCGACGCCGGTGATCCTGCTGTACGTGCTGGTCGCACGGCGGATGGGCGGGGGGTTCGCGTTGAGCGGGGCGGTCAAGGGCTGACAGGGCCGGCGGTGTCCGGTCGGCGGGTCACGGGGAACCGTATGTTCCTACAATACGTGTTCCTGGCCGAACAGAGGGTAGTCAGGACACCGCCGCACCCCTAGCTTGTGCCCCGTGCGCCAACCCCCGGTCAAACCGAACCAGCCCACCCCGCCGTTCAACGCCCCCGCCGCCCGCCGCCTCCGTGCCGCCCTCGGCATGGGGCCCGAGCACGTGGCCTACAGCATGCGCTCCTCGTACGGACTGCCGTACGTCACCCCGGACCTCGTCATCGCCTGGGAACGCGGGGGCACCCACCCCAGCAGCCCGGAACTCACCGCCCTGGCGGGCGTGTTGTGGTGCTCGCCGGGTGAACTCATCGGACGTCCCCGCACCCTGCGCGAGCACCGCATCTCGCGCGGTCTCGCGCCGGAGGACGTCGCCCGCGGAGTCGGCCTCGAACTCGCCGCCTATCAGCGGATGGAGGAGAGTGACACCTGGCGCGGCAACGAGCGGCAGTCCGCCGCCCTCGCCGACGTCCTCGCTCTCGACCTGCCCGACTTCGTCGCGGTCACCGGCCGCGAGGCCAAGCTCGCCGACCTGCTGCACAGCGCCGTGACCACCCGCTGGCAGGCCTACGTCCGCCCGGTGGGCAGGACGGTCCCCCTGGACCGCGGCGTCCTGGAGGCCGTACTCCAGGAGCTGCACCGCGAGTACCAGGAACAGATGGTCGCCACCCTCAGCTGGGGCGGCGGCGGGCAGGAGACCGGCGACAACGGGCGGGAGTTCCTCGACCGGATCATCGACCACTTCTGGACGGCCGTCGACCGGAGCAGACCACGGGGGTACTGAACCGGCCCTAGAACACCGACTCCGCCTCGTCCATCCGGTCCTTCGGCACCGTCTTCAGCTCGGTGACCGCCTCCGCCAGCGGCACCATCACGACGTCCGTCCCCCGCAACGCGGTCATGCGGCCGAACTGCCCGCGATGCGCCGCCTCCACCGCATGCCATCCGAAGCGCGTGGCGAGCACCCTGTCGTACGCCGTCGGGGAGCCGCCACGCTGGACGTGGCCGAGGATGACCGGCTTGGCCTCCTTGCCGAGGCGGCGCTCCAGTTCGTAGGCCAGTGCCGTGCCGATGCCCTGGAAGCGCTCGTGACCGTACTGGTCGATCTCGCCCCTGCCGTAGTCCATGCTGCCCTCGACCGGGTGGGCGCCCTCGGCGACGCAGATGACGGCGAACTTCTTGCCGCGCGCGAACCGCTCCTCGACCATCTTCACCAGGTCGACCGGGTCGAAGGGGCGCTCGGGCAGGCAGATGCCGTGCGCGCCGGCGGCCATGCCGGACTCCAGCGCGATCCAGCCGGCGTGGCGGCCCATGACCTCGACGACCATGACCCGCTGGTGGGACTCGGCCGTGGTCTTCAGGCGGTCCATCGCCTCCGTGGCGACCCCGACCGCGGTATCGAAGCCGAACGTCCGGTCCGTCGAGGAGATGTCGTTGTCGATGGTCTTCGGCACGCCGACCACCGGCAGGCCCGCGTCGGACAGCATGCGGGCCGCCGTCAGGGTGCCCTCGCCGCCGATCGGGATCAGCGCGTCGATGCCGAACTCGTGGATCATGTCGGACGCGTTCTCGCAGGCCTCGCGGAGCCGGTCGCGCTCCAGCCGCGAGGAGCCGAGGATCGTGCCGCCACGGGCGAGGATGCCGCTGACCGAGTCGAGGTCGAGGCCGCGGTAGCGACCGTCCAGCAGGCCCGCGTAGCCGTCCTCGAAGCCGATCACCTCGTCGCCGTACTGCGCGACCGCTCGGTGCACGACCGACCGGATCACGGCGTTCAGGCCGGGGCAGTCGCCGCCTGCGGTGAGAACTCCGATGCGCATCGTGCTGTGTCTCCTGCTCGCTGTCGATACCGGTGAGCCACTGTCGATTGTTTCACGTCCCTCAGGCGCTCAGCACGACGACACCTTGACGGGCGCCTTATCTATGTCGAGGGGTATTGTCAAGAGGGTTCCGCTCGCCCCGGCGGGCGATTTTTACGGCCCGAGGAAGCCCGGGGCCTCCGATTCATCACCCGGTCGGCCCCGTCACCCCCCATTCGCAGGCAGAACGATTCAGACGAAATGGAGAGCACGCGTGACGCGCAGCGTGTACGTGACCGGTATCGACCGCGGCGACGGCCGCCAGGTCGTCGAACTGGGGGTCATGGAACTCCTGACCCGGCAGGTCGACCGGGTGGGCGTCTTCCGCCCCCTCGTCCACGACGGGCCCGACCGCCTCTTCGATCTGCTGCGCGCCCGCTACCGGCTGTCGCAGGACCCGGCCACGGTGTACGGCATGGACTACCAGGAGGCCTCCGCGCTGCAGGCCGAACGGGGGACGGACGAGCTGGTCTCCACGCTCGTCGACCGCTTCCACCTGGTCGCGCGGGACTACGACGTCGTCCTCGTCCTCGGCACCGACTACGCGGACACCCAGTTCCCGGACGAACTGGCCCTCAACGCCCGGCTCGCCAACGAGTTCGCCGCGTCCGTGATCCCGGTGGTGGGCGGCCGCAAGCAGACCGCCGAGTCCGTGCTCGCCGAGACCCGCAACGCCTACCGGGCCTACGAGGGGCTCGGCTGCGACGTCCTGGCCATGGTCACCAACCGGGTCGCCCGCGAGGACCGCGACCGGATCGCCGACCGGCTCGACGCCCGCCTCCCCGTGCCCTGTTACGTCCTGCCCGACGAGCCCGCCCTGTCGGCACCTACGGTCGCGCAGATCGCCCACACCCTCGGCGCCAAGGTGCTGCTCGGCGACGAGTCGGGACTGGCACGGGACGCGCTCGGGTTCGTCTTCGGCGGGGCCATGCTGCCGAACTTCCTGGCCGCCCTGACCCCGGGCTGTCTGGTCGTCACCCCGGGGGACCGCGCCGACCTGGTCGTCGGCTCGCTCGCCGCGCACAGCGCGGGCACCCCGCCGATAGCCGGCGTCCTGCTCACCCTGAACGAGGTGCCGAGCGACGACGTCCTCACCCTCGCCGCCCGCCTCGCCCCGGGCACCCCCGTGCTCTCGGTGGCCGGCAACAGCTTCCCCACCGCCGAACAGCTGTTCTCCCTGGAGGGCAAGCTCAACGCGGCCACCCCGCGCAAGGCGGAGACCGCGCTCGGCCTGTTCGAGCGCTACGTCGAGACCGGTGGCCTGCTCAAGCGGGTGAGCGCGCCGAGCAGCGACCGCGTGACGCCGATGATGTTCGAGCACAAGCTGCTGGAGCAGGCCCGCTCCGACCGCCGCCGGGTGGTCCTGCCGGAGGGCACCGAGGAGCGGGTGCTGCACGCCGCCGAGGTGCTGCTGCGCCGCGACGTGTGCGACCTGACCCTGCTCGGGCCGGTCGACCGGATCCGAAAGAAGGCCGCCGACCTCGGCATCGACCTCGGCGACTGCCGTCTCATCGACCCGGCCACCAGCGAGCTGCGCGACACCTTCGCCGAGAAGTACGCCGCCCTGCGCGCCCACAAGGGCGTGACAGTGGAGCTGGCGTACGACGTCGTCTCCGACGTCAACTACTTCGGCACCCTGATGGTCCAGGAGGGGCACGCCGACGGCATGGTGTCGGGCTCCGTGCACTCCACGGCGGCCACGATCCGCCCCGCCTTCGAGATCATCAAGACCAAGCCGGACGCCGCCATCGTCTCGTCCGTCTTCTTCATGTGCCTCGCCGACAAGGTGCTCGTCTACGGCGACTGCGCGGTCAACCCCGACCCGAACGCCGAGCAGCTCGCCGACATCGCCGCCCAGTCGGCGTCCACCGCCGCCCAGTTCGGCGTGGAGCCGCGGATCGCGATGCTCTCGTACTCCACCGGTACGTCGGGCTCGGGCGCCGACGTCGACAAGGTGCGCGAGGCCACCGAGCTCGTACGGCAGCGGCAGCCCCACCTCAAGATCGAGGGGCCGATCCAGTACGACGCGGCCGTCGAGCCGAGCGTCGCCGCCACCAAGCTGCCGGGCTCCGAGGTGGCCGGGCAGGCCAGCGTGCTGATCTTCCCCGACCTCAACACCGGCAACAACACCTACAAGGCCGTGCAACGCTCCGCCGGCGCGATCGCCGTGGGGCCGGTGCTCCAGGGTCTGCGCAAGCCGGTCAACGACCTGTCCCGCGGCGCGCTCGTCCAGGACATCGTCAACACCGTCGCCATCACGGCGATCCAGGCCCAGTCCCCCAGCGAGAAGGCAGCCCAGCGGTGAGTTCCCGAGTCCTCGTCCTCAACTCCGGCTCCTCGTCGGTGAAGTACCAGCTGCTCGACATGAGCGACAGCAGCCGGCTCGCGGTGGGCCTCGTCGAGCGGATCGGCGAGGAGACCTCCCGGCTGAAGCACACGCTCGTCGCCACCGGCGAGACCCGCGGCTTCGAGGCGGCGATCCCCGACCACGAGGCCGCGCTG
>NZ_JBFBJT010000130.1:0-21432 GCF_040686175.1 Streptomyces sp. NPDC086077
GGCCAGGTCGGCGGCTCCCTCGAAGTGGACGTGTTCACCCGTGAGGAGAGCACGGAACTGCTGCGCCGCTCCGGCCCGCCGCTGCGGGACGGTGAGGCCGACGCGCTGGCCGAGGCGCTCGGCGACCTGCCGCTGGCCCTGGAACAGGCCGCGGCCTGGCGGGCGGAGACCGGGATGCCCGCCTCGGAGTATCTGCGGCTGTTCGAGAACAAGCGCATGGAGCTGCTGGAGGTGGCCCCGCCGCCGGACTACCAACTGCCGGTCGCGGCCGCCTGGAACGTCTCCCTCGACCATCTGGAGACCCGCAGCCCGGCCGCGCTGCGGCTGCTGCAGCTGTGCTCCTACTTCGCCCCCGACCCGATCTCCCGGTCGATCTTCTCCGGCCTCGGCAACAGCAGCATCTTCCCGGAGCTGGACGCGGCACTGAACGACCCGATGCGGCTCGCCCGGGCGATAAGGGAGGTGAACCGCTACTCCCTCGCCCGTATCGACCATCGCACGAACTCGATCGAGATGCACCGCCTGGTGCAGCTCGTTCTGAACAACCGCATGACCCCGGAGGAGCAGTCCCGCATGCGCCATGGCGCCCACACCCTGCTGGCGGCCGCCGACCCCAAGTCACCCGAGAGCCCAGCGAGTTGGCCTCGGTACGCGGAGCTGTACAGCCATGTCATCGCCTCCGACGCGATGAAGTCCGACCAGCCGTGGGTGCGTCAGCTGGTCCGGAACATCGCCGAGTACCTGTACTACTGGGGCGACCACGACGTGTCGGTCGACTTCTCCGAGCAGGCCTGGGAGTCCTGGACGGCCATCTTCGGCGAGGAGGACCAGCAGACCCTGCTGATGGGCCACTGGCTCTGCTACATGTACTGGGTGGTGGGCCGGTTCGACGACGCGGCCCGTCTGGTGGCGCATCTGCGCGAGGTGTACGAACGCACCGCGCCCACCGACCAGGAGGACAACCGCGAGGACGCCCTCAACGTCCTTCAGCTGGAAGCCGCCGTACGCCGTGTCGAGGGCCGTTTCGCCACCGGCGCCGAGCTGGACAGAGTCGCCTACGAGCGCGCCCGCAGGGCCTTCGGCGACGAGGACCCGACCACCCTGAACATCACCCACAACCTCGGCGTGAGCCTGCGTCTCGCGGGTGACTTCCGCCAGGCCCTCGAACTCGACCAGCGCACACTGGCCCTGAAGCTGCGGCTGTTCGGCCGCGAGGACCGGCGCACCTTGATCACCGAGAACAGCGTCGCCATCGACGTCCGTGAGACCGGCGACTACGTCGGTGCGCGCTCGCTCCAGGAACCCGTGCTGGTCGCCTGCCGCGACGTGTTCGGCCACGGCAACCCGACGACGATCGAGACCATGCGCCAGCTGAGCGAGGCCTGCCGCAAGGAGGGCGACCACCTGCGCTCGCTGGAACTGGCCACCGAGGCGCACGCCCAGTTCACCCGCCGCTACGGCGACACCCACCCCCAGTCGCTGGCCGCCGCCCTCACCCTGTCGGTGGCGCTGCGGCAGAACGGCGACCTCCAGGCGGCCCGGACCCGGGGCCTGAAGGCCTGCGAGGGCTACCGGCAGATCTACGACCAGCACCACCCGCACGTGCTCTCCGCGGACGTCGACCTGGCCGTCACGCTGCGTCTGCTGGGCCGGCCGGAGGAGGCCCACCGCCTCGACGAGACGGCCCTCGGCTCCCTCGCCGACCGCCTCGGCGCGGGCCACCCGCTGGCCCTGATCTGCGCCATCAACCTGGCCAGCGATCTCGCCGCCCTCGGCCGGCACGAGGAGGCCCGCGGCCGTGGCGAGGACACCCTCGCGCTGTGCCGGTCCACCTTCGGCGAGGACCACCCCACCACGCTGATGTGCGCGGGCAACCTGTCGATGGACCTGACCTCGGCCGGCGACGAGGCCCAGGGCGCCGCGCTGCGCGCGGACACCCTGGAGCGCATGATCCGCGTCCTCGACGCCCCCCACCTGGAGTTCGAGTCGGGCGTGGGCCACCCGGCGACAGCTCAGTTCCAGGAGGGACAGCGGGCGAACTGCGACATCGACCCGCTTCCGCTGTAGCCGGACGGAACTACGGCGCGGTCAGGACGGTGGGGCGGCACGACTGGTCGTCCAGGTCCTGTCCAAGCCACTCCGCCAGTTCCACGGGGTCGGCGGCGTGGCCGGTCGTGGTGAGCAGGGCGTCCTGGACGGCCCGTGCGCGTTCCGGGTGGCGGAGCAGGAGGCGGGCCGCCCGTTGCCGGGACGGGTCCGTGGCGAGGGCCCGGCCCAGGCCCGCCCAGGCGGCCACCGGTGCCTCCTTGCCGGACAGGCGGGCCGTGTACGCGTCCCGGGCCGCCTCGTGGTGACCGGCGACCAGCAGGGCGTCGGCCTGGTCGGCGCCCTCGACGGTCGCGGCCGCCGTCCGCAGGGCGCCCTGCGGTCCGGTGAGGAGGTGCCGGGCGAGAACGGCCGCGGTGTCGAGGAAGCGGACCTCGGTGTCGGGGACCAGGGTGGGCTCGGCGGAAAGGGCGGACGGTGGGCGCTCGGCGCCCTGCAGCCGGGCGCGTACCGCCTCCTCGACGGCGGCGGCGGGCGGGCGCAGATGGTGGGCGCGCCAGCGGGCGAGATGGTCGGCGGCGACCCGCTCGGCCAGGGTCAGTTCGGCGGCCGGGACCTCCTCCGTCATCCACTGCGCGCAGCGCTCCCGCAGGCAGTCCAGGAGGTACCGGCCCAGGGGGGTGAGCAGCTTGTGGCCGTGCACCCGGTTCAGCACCGACCACACCTGGCCGCGCCACAGCGCGAACTCGAAGTGGGCCAGCGGCACATACGCCGGGGCGGCGGTGTGACGGTGGGTGCGCCAGAAGCCGGCGACGCCCAGGAAGGCGTAGATGCCCTGGAGGAGGCCGCCCAGCGGGCGGGGGTCGTCGCGCCAGGGGGCGTGGAAGAGTTCCTCCGGCATCCCGGGGCCGGGCGGCGGCTCGGTCAGGGGACCCAGGTTGATCAGGGCGCCGAGCTTGATGTGCTGGAACTCGTGCACCAGGGTCGCGGCGAGCTGGACGGCGTCGTCCGGGCGGGAGGCGACGACCCCGCCGAAGGCGGCCGCCGACGTGCAGCTGTACGGCCGAAACCTTTCTCTCGCCGGGGTCGGGGCGATCGACATCAGGCCTCGCCTCATGGCTGCGGCGGTCACCGGGTCGTCGCGGCGGAGGATGTCCCAGGCACCGGCGAGCAGCGTCGACCAGGACGCCGCCTCTGCCTCGGGCATCGGCCGGGGCTCGGTGGGCCGGGGGAACGTGCGGTACGGGTCCAGTTCCTCCACCACGAGGGGCCCGGCGGCCGCCAACGTCAGCCGCCGCACCGGCGTCCAGTGCGCCGTCGGCAGATCCCAGCCGGGCGCGACCTCCACGTCTCCGGCGTCCCCGGCGGTCCCGGTGATCCGTAACCGACCCGCGTGGCCCGTCACCCGTGCGGTGCTCCACGGCTCCCGCTCCGGCAGGACCGCGCAGCCCAGCGTGGGCAGCGGCACCAGCCCGTGCCGTACCGGCACGGTGATCGAGAAGTCCAGCCCGGCGCGCGCCCCGGCCGCCGCGGCCAGCGCGGACAGATACCCGGTGACCACCCACTCCGGCACGTCCTCCGCGTCCGTGGCCCGCCCCCGGGCCGCGCGCACCGCGAGGGAGACCCACATACCGGTGTTGGGGGACATCAGGACGTGCTCGAACGCCTCGGGCGCCGCCTGCTGGGCGCGCTCCAGCAGCGCCCACGCGTCGGAGTGCGACAGCGGCGCGATCCCGCCCCGGCCGAGCGCGTTGTCCAGGGCCCGCATCAGCAACAGGCGTCGGCTGCGCTCCGCGCCGAGCAGCGCCTCCACCACCGCGTCGTCGCCCTCGCCGCGCGCCAGAGCCTGGACGCCGGCCGCCGAGAGCCGGTGGAAGGGCAGGTGATCTCCCGTCGTCGTGGCGTCAGCGGCCACGGATCATCCCCCACCGCACCCCGGTCACCTCGTCGAGTCGTCGAGCCGGGAGCCGTTGTAGCCCCCGGCCGTGATGCCCTGCGGTCCGTCGATGTGGTGCAGCAGTCGCTCCAGCGACTCGGTGAAGTCCGGGCCGTCCATGGAACGCAGCGCGTGCAGGGAGACCCCCGACAGATCGACGAGACACGACTCGACGGCAGGCATCGTTTGCTCCACGGCTGCCAAGTCCCCTCCCGTGCCTACGAGTCAGCGCTGTCGGCTCCCAACCATCATGACCCAGCGGACAGCAAGTCGAAACCCCACATCCCGGCCGCCCCGCGAGATCACGTCAGCGGTGGCGCACGGCCAGCAGGGCGGCGGCCCGGTCGACCCGGTCCACTTCCGGCGACGGGCCCTCCAGCAGCCGTACGGCCTCCAGGAGCTGGTCGAGCGTGCCCGGATAGCGCAGGCAGGTGCGCACGACGCCGTAGACGTCCATGCGCAGCCGGGGGTCACGGGGGCTGTTGGCGGCGATCCGGTCGGTGATGCTGTCCAGCAGCAGGGTCATGCCGTTCGGGCCCCGCAGCAGGGGCAGGGCGGTGAGGGCGTCCACGAGGTCGACCAGTTCGCGCAGTGGCAGTTCGCCGGGCAGCCCGGTCAGGGGGGCGACCGGGCGGGGAACGGCCGTACCGTCGGCGGAGCCGAGCGCCTCGCGCGGCGGCAGTCCGGCGTGGCTCCCGAGCCGCTCCAGCGCGTCGGACGACAGGACGTCGTACCACCGCTCCACCCGTCGGGCCGCGAGCCTGCCCAGCCCGTCGGCACGGTGGTGCACACCGACCACACCTATCACCGCGCCCCCGCACCAGACCGCCGCGCCGGACATGCCCTCCCACGGGGAGCGTTCCGGTTCGACGTCGGCGGGCGGGACGACGACGGCCAGTTCGAGCGTGCCCTCGCGGCGGTTGGACAGCACGGAGACGGTGCCGGAGACGTGGCACGAGTCGCGGTACCGGCCGGGCGGGCCGCCGCCCGGGGACGCAGCGGTGTCCCGGCGGAGCTTGAAGCGGGGGAAGCCCATGGCGCTGAAGGGCAGCACCAGGTCGGCGTCCGGGACGGCGGCGTACCGGGGCGGGGGGACGGCGGGAAGGCCGGGCGGGGTACCGGTCAGCTCCAGCAGGGCGACGTCGGCGGCCTCGTCCAGCAGAACCACACGGGCGTCGGCGCCCCATTCGCCGGGCAGGTCGGCGTCGAAGCGGACGCCCAGCCGGTCGACGGGCCCGGCCACGACATGGGCGGCCGTCAGCACACAGTGACCGGACACCCGGTACCCGGACCCGCGCCGCCCCGGGCGCCCCCGCGGCCCGCCGACGAGGACCTCGGCGACACGCGCCGCGTCCAGCCCCTGCTCCCCCCGGTCCGTCACACGGGTCCCCTACCCGTGGGGTGCGGGGCGTACGCCGGAGCGGCCGGCGACGAGGGCCTCCCGTGCCACGGTGACGACGTGCTCGCGCAGTCGCTCGGTGAACAGCCGCATGTTCTTGCGCGCGATGTCGGTGTCCGGGTAGCGGCTGGCGAGCTGGAGGCCCTCGTGGAGGCGGGTCAGCCAGACGCAGACCTGGTCGCCGTACGACACCCGGATCAGGCCGTAGGCCTTCAGGTCCTGCCACTGCTCGGAGCCGGTGGTGGCGCGGGCGTCGACGAAGGAGACGATCGAGTACAGGTCGGGGGAGGTGGGACGGAAGTCGGCGCCCAGGAGCTTCAGGACGCGTGCGATGGGTTTGCGCGACAGCGGGCGGTTCTCGCGCAGGGCGGCGCGGACCATGCGCAGGGTGCTGTCGAAGTCGGGCGCCTCGGCGACCGGGACCTCGATCGGGGCGCCGCCGACGTACCAGCCGACGGAGTCCGACCACTGGGAGCGGACGCGGGTGTGGAAGGGCACCACCGTGCGGTACACCTGCTGGCCGCCGATCTCACGGACGATGAGCGCGGTCGCGGCGAGCACACCGACCAGGCTGCCGCCGTAGGGGCGGCAGTACGCCTCGAAGGCGGCGGCGTCGGCGTCGTCGACGAGCATCTCCTGCATGAACTTCTGCGTCGGAAGCGGCCCTTCGGGATCGAGGCCGAGTTCCACGGGGAAGTTGGGCAGCTTGCCGTCGCACTGGACGATGAACTCCCGCCAGCGGCCGACGATTTCGTGAGTGTCGTCGAGGCGGTCGGCCTCGGTGCGTTCGAGGGCGCAGAAGTCGACGTAACTGGCGACCGGGGGTGCGTCGAGGCGGCGGCCGTCGAGGGCGGAGGCGTACAGCTCGTGGATCTCGGCGGGGATGCGGTGGATGGAGTGTGCGTCGACGTTGCTGTGGTCGAACGCCATGTAGACGCTGGTGCCGTCGTCCCGGACGACGGCGGTGTAGATGAAGTTGGGCCAGCTGAGCGCGTCCGCCACGGTGTCGAAGCGGTCCTGCAGATACCGGGTCAGCCTGGCCGCCTCACCGTAGGCGCCCCGGTCCTCGCGGTGCAGGACGACCGCGTCCGCGTCGAGGGTGAAGCGCCGCATGTCGTCACCGATCCAGCGGAATCCGCTGCGCAGCGTCTCGTGCCGCAGCGTCCAGGCCCGCAGGGCCTCCTGGAGCACGCCGAGGTCGACCTGGCCGGGGATGTCGAAGGCGGCGCCGAGCCAGGTCGGCACGAACAGGCCGTCCTCACGCACGGAACGCGCGGTGCGCACGTGCGACTCCTGGACGTACGCCGGCGGCCGGGAGTCATCCGGCATGTCGGCCGCGGCCCGTACCGCCGCCGGGTGCAGCGTCCACTCCACGAGCCGCCCGGGGCGGATCTCGCAGCGCTGGATGTCCGTCATTCGCACAGCATTCTCCGTTCGTCTGCCCACGGGAGACGACCGGCTAGGCGCCCGTGTCTGCTGGGCATCGCTCAGTGCACATCGGGACCAACGCTCAGGTGTGGCGGAAGAAACGGCGGGCGCGCCGGGGAACGCCCCCGGCACGGCGGCCGGGGGCGTCCGTGGAGCGGTCACGCGAGGTCGGTCACGGGGCGTCGATCAGGTGGTGCGGGGGGACCTTGACCGTGCGGGCGCCCGGTTCGCCGCCGAGGACGACCTTGCGCAGGGCGACGTTGTTGCCGAGGTTGGTCTCCTTGAGCCGCTTCTCCGGGTTCGCGATCACCTGGATGTGGTACGTGCCGTTCGGCAGGTCGGTGATGTCGAAGGACTGGCCCGGACGGTACTGGGTGTACGTGTCGCCGGAGCCGACGTCGAGCACCTCCCGCACCGAGATGGAGTTCTGCTGACCGCACGCGGTCGACAGGTCCGTGTTGTACGGGTGCCAGTTGGCGTTCTTCACCGTGTAGTCCACGGCGTCGGTGTTGGCCAGGCAGAACGCCTCCTTGCCGCTGCGCACCTCCTTCGTCTGGTCAGCGCTCAGCAGGCGGTAGCTGGCGAAGTCCGTGAAGTGCCAGTGCTCGTGCCCGACGCGCGGGTCCCACTCCATGGTGCCGGTGGGCGTGTACCCGATCTGCTTGCCGTTCGCGTCGTAGAAGTACTGGTAGGCGTCCATCAGATCGGCGCCCGGGCTGCGGAACCCGTCCACGACGAGCGGGGCGGGCCCGGCGTTCCACACGTTCGCGCTGAACGCGAGGTAGTCCTTGCCCGGTACGTCACCGTCCTCGCCGTCCGTGATGGCGATGTCCCACGCCGGCAGCGAACGCAGGTCGGGCTTGGGCACGTCGGCCGGGACGCCCGCGCGCCCGGTGGGCCGCTCGGCGTTGGGCCTCAGCGCGGGCGCGACCCGCGAGCCGTCGGTGTGGCCCGGCCCGTCGCCCAGGTGAGGGGCACGGCCGCGGTCCTCCATGGCGTGCGACAGCTGGGGCGGGGTGGGGGCGTCGGCGCCCCGCGGGCCGTAGTGGTGGGCGGTGTGGGCGTCCTGCGCGGCGGCGCCGTGCCCGCTGTGCGCCCGGTGGCCGCCGCCATGGCCGCTGTGCAGCGCGCCGGAGCGCGAGGCGGCCGCGCCCTCGCCGCCGCCCTCGTCACTGATCTGGCGGACGGTCACCTTGACGGTCGGCTGGTCGTTCGGGATGCCGAACAGGTCGCGGTACTTCTTCGCCACCGAGACCTTCGCGGTGTACTCCCCGGCCGGCAGGTCCACCGGCTTGTCGTAGTCGACGGTGCTGGAGTTGGACGCCCATCCCTTCTCCACGCCCCACACGGAGCCCAGCGTCCACGGGTTCGTGGGGCAGCTCTCCGGGTAGTGCGAGGTCGCCGGGGCGTCCGGGCGGAGCCGGCCGGAGGCGTTGTTCGGGCAGAAGGTGCCCTTGGACTTCGAGACCTCCTCACCGGCCGCGTTCTTGATCGACACCTCCAGGAAGCCGGGCAGCCCGGAGAAGTTTTTCACCAGGCCGGCGGGCAGCTTCTTGGTCTGGACGCCGTTGCCGTCGCGCAGGACCTGCTGGGCGACCACCGGGTCCTTGTACGACTTCCGCGTCACCTTGAACTCCAGTGGCGCGTTGTCGACGGTCACGTACGTGCCGAGGTCCAGGTAGACCCCGGGCTCCCCCTCCCAGCGATCCAGGGTCACGGACTTCGACGCGGCGATCAGCCTGAGCTGCGGCTTGCCGGGTGTGGTGCTCGCCGGGTCGGCCCCGGAGGCGACGGCGGCGCCACCCACGACGACGGTGAGCGCGGTGCCGGCGGCGAGCGCCGAACGCTTCACACGATTGCGGTGTTGCTGACTGGTCATCGGTTCCTCGTCTTCGAGTGCCGCCCGTGGGCGGCATCGGACCGGACAGCCCACGTCCCCGCGGCCACCGCTGAACCGACGCACCCCACGCGCCCGGCGGCCGTGACTCTGTGAGCGCCCTGTGAGACAGGTAAATCCGGTGTGCGGGTTGCCTGTTGATGCCGAGGTTCGTGCGAACGAGGTGCGCGGGAGGCGACCGCGGTCCGGCGAATCCGTGCAGGAGCGTCACAGGGGCTGCACACAGTGGCCGGGATCCGTCGTTAGCGTTGCTGGCCGTTCGGGGGCTGTCGACTCAGGAAGACCGCGCAGATGGACTACTGGCAGATGGACTACTGCTCCTCGTGCCGACGGCATCTCAACGGCGCCCTGGTGTGCCCCGGATGCGGCGCCTACGCACCGGACATCGCACCGGCGCCCCGGGGGCACGACGAGCCGGAGTCGGCGTACGTCCCACCGGCCCCGGAGGCCGGGCCCGAGGCGGCGGTGGTCCCCCTGCGGGACGGCCGCGCGGCCCGGCGCAGACAGCGGATCCGCCTGAAGAAGAGCCAGCGCAGGGCCCTGGTGGCGACGGCGGTCGCCCTGATCGGCGGCGGGCTGACGCTCACGACCGTGGACCGCGGCGCCGCCACCGACCGCGCGCAGGCGGCAGCGGCACCCGACGAGCTGACGCTGGACACCGCGCCCGGGCAGCCCGCGGAGCGAATACGTCCCACGGAGACCCAGCCGGACGAGCGGCGCACCGCGCCCCGCGCGGCCGCCACGGAGTCCGAGGACGGCGGCTCCACGGCGAGCCGCTCGCAGCGGCGCCCCACGTCCGCTGCCCCGCAGAGCGACCGTGCGCGGACCCCGGTCTCCATCCCCGCGGCGCCACAGCCCCCGAAGCACCGGAGTGACTCCCCCGACGCCCCGTCGGATCCGGCTCCCGCGCCCACCACACCCCCACAGCCGACCACACCGGCCACGCCCCCCGCCGACACCGGCACGGCCCCCACCGCCCCCGCAACGACACCACCCGCACCCCCGCAGTCCACGCCGCCCCAGCTCTGCGTACTGGTCCTCTGCCTGGGCTGACGTCGGTCCGTCGCCGGTGCCCGGAGCTCCCGGAACGCGAAGGTGCACCCACCGGGGGCCGGGCCCGGGTGGGGGCGGGCCGGTGGTGGGTGGGCCGGTTCGGGTGAGCCGGGTCCGGGGTCGGGTCAGGCGGTCCGGGTCAGGCGGTCCGGGTCACCGTCAGCTGCCGGAAGCCGTCGCCCGCGTCGAGGAGGCCGTCGTACTTCACCGCGCCGCGGTTGAGGTCGATCTGCGCGAAGCACCCGGCGTCGGGTACCGCGATGGCGAGCGACTCGGTCCGGCCCGGCTTGACGGTCGCCGTGTCGAAGTCGACGAACTTCTGCTCACCGGAGGTGGCGAAGGTGGCGCCGTGCGCGAGGTAGGAGGCGAGGGAGGCCGTGCAGGTCGTCGCGTCACCGGCCGTGCGGACCTCGACGTGGACCTTCCCGTCGCCGGTCGGCCGCAGGCTGACGTCGTCGACCTTCACGGAACCGTGGAAGGTCGTGCCGTCGAGCGAGAACTCGCAGCGGTCGCTCTCGGTGACCGTCCCGGCCCCGGTCCCGGGCTTGTACTGACCGCCGGCCCCCAGCCGTCACCGCCCCCTGGCCCGGTGGCCCAGGCGCCCGAGGCGGAAGCGGCGCAGAGCGCGAGCGACGCGGCGCCCGTTCGCAAGGGAGTTGGCGATTCCTCACCATGCGGCCACAGACGGAACAACTCCCTCCGAGCCCCCTGCCCGAGCCCCGTCCGCCCCCCGCGCCCCCACACGCCGAGGTTCACCTTTCCGGTGATGTGGACAAAGTCCTCGTATCGTCCGGCGCAGAGCAGACCGACCGCACAGCAGCCGCACCCACAGGAGCCCGAGTGACCACTCCCGACCTCTCCCCCAAGAGCCCCGACTGGTGGCGCCAGGCCGTCATCTACCAGGTCTACCCCCGCAGCTTCGCCGACGCCGACGGTGACGGCCTCGGCGACCTGAGGGGCATCACCCAGCGCCTCCCCCACCTCGCCGCCCTCGGTGTCGACGCCCTCTGGCTCAGCCCCTTCTACCCCTCCGAACTGGCCGACGGCGGCTACGACGTGGCCGACCACCGCGACGTCGACCCCCGCCTCGGCACCCTCGACGACTTCGGCGCCATGGTCGACGAGGCACACCGCCTGGGCCTGAAGGTGCTCGTCGACATCGTCCCCAACCACTCCTCCCACCAGCACGTCTGGTTCCAGGAGGCGCTGCGCGCCGGTCCCGGCTCGGCCGCCCGCGACCGCTACGTCTTCCGCGACGGCCGCGGCGCCCACGGGCAACTCCCGCCCACCGACTGGCAGTCCGTCTTCGGCGGCAGCGCCTGGCGCCGCGTCCCCGACGGCCAGTGGTACCTGCACCTCTTCGCCCCCCAGCAGCCCGACCTCAACTGGGAGAACGAGGAGGTGCGCGCCGACTTCCGCACCACCCTCCGCTTCTGGTCCGACCGCGGGGTGGACGGCTTCCGCGTCGACGTGGCCCACGCCCTCGCCAAGGACCTCGGTGAGCCGCTGCGCGACCTCGGCGCCCCCGAGCTCAGCGACGAGGCCGCCCTCGCGGACATGCCCCCGGGCAGCCACCCCTTCTACGACCGCGACGAGGTCCACGAGATCTACCGCGACTGGCGCAAGATCCTCGACGCCTACTCCCCGCCCCGCATGGCCGTCGCCGAGGCCTGGGTCCCCGGCGCCCGCCGCGCCCTCTACGCCCGCCCCGACGAACTCGGCCAGGCCTTCAACTTCGAGTACTTGAAGGCCGGTTGGGACGCAGAGGAACTGCGCGAGGTCATCACCGCGTCCCTGGCCACCGCCCACGCGGCCGGCGCCTCCGCCACCTGGGTGCTGTCCAACCACGACGTCGTCCGCCACGCCACCCGGCTGGTGCTCCCGCCCGGCACGGACCTCGACGCCTGGCTGCTGTCCGGCGGCAACGCCCCCGCCGTCGACCCGGCGGCCGGCCTGCGCCGCGCCCGCGCCGCCACGCTCCTGATGCTGGCGCTGCCCGGCTCGTCGTACGTCTACCAGGGCGAGGAACTCGGTCTGCCCGAGGTGGCCGACCTGCCCACCGCCGTCCTCCAGGACCCCATCTGGGAGCAGACGGGGCACGTCCGCAAGGGCCGTGACGGCTGCCGGGTGCCGCTGCCGTGGACGACGACCGGGCCTTCGTACGGCTTCGGCTCGGGCGGTTCCTGGCTGCCGCAGCCGGCGAGCTTCGCGTCGTACGCCGTCGAGGCCCAGGACGGGGCCGAGGGCTCGACCCTGGAGCTGTACCGCACGGCATTGCGGCTGCGCCGCAAGCTGCTGGAGGGCGAGTCGCTGACCTGGGCCGACGACACCGCGTCCGGCGTCCTGCACTTCGCCCGCTCCGACGGCTGGCGCTGCCTGACCAACCTCTCCGGCGGGCCCGTGCCCCTGCCGGCCGGGGAGCCCCTCCTGTCCAGCGCGCCCCTGGAGCCCGACGGGCGCCTGGGCCCGGACACCACGGTCTGGCTCGGCCGCTAGGAGCGCCCTCACTCCCCTTGACAAGCCGCGGCCTCCGGCTTACCCAGGGGTCGTGGGCACCGCTCGCACGCGACGGACGTCGTGGGGTCGACGAGGAGGTGGCCTGGATGACCGGAACCCGGGCCTTCGACGGGACCACCCGCGCGGAACTGGCCGAGCGCACCGCCGACCTGCAACGCGTGAAGGCCGAGTACGACAACTACCGCAAGCGGGTGCGCCGGGACCGGCTCGCCGTACGGCACATCGCGGTGGCCAACGTGCTGCGTGAGCTGCTGCCGGTGCTGGACGCGGTGGAACGGGCGTGCGCGCACGAGCCGATGACACCGGGGCTGCGGGAGATCTCCGAGACGCTGCGGGTCCGGTCCGGGGCGCTGGGCCTGGTGGCGTTCGGGGAGGTGGGCGATCCCTTCGACCCGTCCCGCCACGAGGCGCTGGCCCACCGCGTCCGCGCGTCCTCCGCCCGCCCGACCTGCACGGCGATCCTGCGCCCCGGCTACCGGGTCGGCGACCTCCTGCTGCGTCCGGCCTGCGTGGAGGTCACCGGACCGGAGTAGGGGCCCGCGGACTGCCCCGTACGGGTGATCCCGACCGCACGCGGGCAGGTCCCGCTCAGTACCGCACCGCCCGCCCGACCTTCGCGCTCACCTCACCGGACAGCTGGTGCGCGCTGCGGGCCGTGCCCTTGCCGGTCCGCCCCGCGGCCACGTCGGCGACGGTCACGACGACGGCGTCGTGGAGCTGTCCGTCGGCGTCGGTGAAGTTGACCTGCACGGCGAAGGACTTCGCGCTGTCGGCGGTGTTGCGCACCTCGACCTCGACGGCCGTGCGCCCGTCATCGCCGGTGGCCGGCTCACCCAGCGTGACCTCGTTCTTGGCGTTGACACCCTTGATCTCGTCGAGCTTGCGGTCCGCCTCCGCCGACGCCGAGGCCCACAGGTCGGAGGCCTGCACGGCGGCCGAGCTCAGGGCCGAGGCGGCGTCGCCGGCCTTCGCGCCCGGCCCGTCGCCCCCGCCCCCGCACGCCACCGCGCCGGCGCCCATGACTCCCACCAGCGCCGCCGCGACCACCCATCGACTCGGGTAACCGGCCATGCCGCCTCCAGCTCTCCAGCCCGCCAGGAACCGTCCTGTCCCCAGTGAAGGCCGAAGCGGACAGGCCCGCATCCGCGGCGGGCCGGTCGGGCAGCGTGCCGGCCGCCGACGCCGGCCCGGTCCGGACGACTGGCCCTAGCCCTCCACGGTCGCCAGCCACAGCTTCACGTACCGCTCCTCGTCGATGTCCAACGCCACTTCGATCAGCGGCTGTTCACGCGCCTCGCCGTGGATCTCGGCCTCGCCGGGCCGCGGCCGGAGGTCGACGACGGTCTGCCCCCGGGCCGGCCCCGGCGCGAGCGACACCTCGACGGGCAGCGCACGGGTGGTGAGCCCGGCGGGATCCACGACCGCGCAGACGGCCCCCGCGTCACCGAGCCCGCCCGCCGGGTCCTCCTCGGTGCCCGGCCCCCGGTGGGCCAGCAGTTCGCCCCCGAGTCGGGCACCCGGTTCTGAACTCTCGCGCAGCCGCCGTACGTCCGAGGCGGGCACGACGACCCGCATGAACACGTCCAGCCCGTACATCGTGATCGGCACGCCCGCGGTGAGCAGGATCGCGGCGGCCTCCGGGTCGTGCCACACATTGAACTCGGCGACGGGCGTCGCGTTCCCGACGGCCACCGCGCCGCCCATGAAGACGATCCGCTCGATGTTGGCGGCGACCTCCGGGTGGGTGCGCAGCAGCAGGGCGATGTTGGTGAGCGGGGCGGTCGGGACGAGGGTCACGGGCCTGGGGGAGGCGAGGATCTCGCGGCGCAGGAGCGTCACGGCGTCCACGTCCACCGGCGTACGGGCCGGGGCGGGCAGACCCAGGTCGCCCATCCCGTCGTGCCCGTGCACACGGGCCGAACGGGCCGCCTCGATCAGCGGCCGGGCGGCTCCCCGGGCCACGGGCACGTCCCCGGCGCCGGCCTGCTCCAGCACGGTGAGCGTGTTGCGCACGACGCCGTCCACGTCGGTGTTCCCGGCCACACAGGTGACGGCGCGCAGGTCGATCGCCGGGTGCCGTACGGCGAAGAGCAGGGCCAGGGCGTCGTCGACTCCGGTGTCGCAGTCGATGATCACCGGGATGGGCTGACCGTTCACGCGGGGCTCCTTCCACCGGGCCGCTACGACCCCTTCCTGTGGACGCGACCATACGCGGATTCCTCCGACAGAAGTTCGGTCAGGAGGTTGTCGGGGCGGAGCTCGCAGAGGTCGGTCCTCTCCGGCCCACCCGGCCGAACCCGCTCACCCATCCGGCCCGACCCACCGCCCCGTACGGCCCGGCGTGCTGGTGGCCTGTCGGTTCAGGTGGTCCCGTGGACGTGTCCCCGTCTGCAGTTCTCCTGGAGGCACCCCGATGACCCCGTGCCCGCGTCCGCGCTCCGCCGCCCGTCTGCTCCTCGTCTCCGTGCTGTCGGCGAGCGGGTTGCTCGCCGTCACCGGCTGTTCCGGGCTCGCCTCCGACGTCGCGCGGTACGCGTCCTCCCCCCGGACCGCCGCCGGCTCGCCCAGCGGTTCCTCCACGTCGTCGCAGTCCGCCTCCGCCCTCACCGACGCCCAGGCCCGGTCCGCGCTCGTCACCGAGGCCGACCTCGGGGACCCTTGGGCGCCCACGCAGGGCGTCGCCACGTGGCGGGACGGGTTCCTCAAGGCCTCCACCCCCGCCGGGACGCCCGACTGCCAGCGGCTGATCGACGCGCTCTACAGCGATGAACTCCTCGGTGCCCCCGCCCGCGCCGTCGTCGGCCTCGACGACGGATACGCCGGCGCCCAGCTGCGCTACCAGATCTCCGCCCAGCGCGCCGGGGACGTGGACGCGGCGCTGGCCTGGCTGCGGAGCCTGCCGCAGAAGTGCCGGCAGTTCACGGCCACCACCGCGCTCGGCGTGGTGCAGGGCGTGCAGGTCGCCGACTCGGGGCTGCCTGAGCTCGGTGACGCGCGGCAGGGACTGCGGATCACGGTCACCCGCGCCAACGGCAACGACACCGCCACCCTCACCCTCGACATCGCCGCCGTCCGCGTCGGCGAGGACGCCTTCACCCTCACCAACGGGGGGCTCGGCGAGGTGTTCACCGAGGTCACCCAGGCGGTCGCGGAGCTGGGGGCCGAACGGCTCGCGGAGGTGCGCAAGCAGGCCCGGGTGTCGGTCTGAGGCCTCAGAACCGGTCCCGCTCGAACCGCTCCCGGTGCGCCACCACGTCGTGCGCCAGGTCCAGCACCGTCAGGCCCCGCGCGAAGGCATGACCCCGCAGCCGTGCCAGTGCCTCGTCCGCGCCGACGCCCAACTGGGCCATGACCATGCCGATGGCCTGGTAGACCTCGTCGTGCTCGGTGGCCAGTTCGCTGAGCCAGAGGCCGTTCGGAGGGCGGTTGCCGTGCTCGTCGCCGGTGGGCAGCGACATCAGGGCGACCGTCATGACGCCGGCCACGAGGTACGCGGTGCGCAGTTCGCCGGGACTGAGCACGCCGGGTACGTCGCGGTAGAGGTCGAGCGTGCCCAGACAGCCCGCGTCGTCACCGAGCGGCAGCGCGTACACCGCCCGGACCCCGAGCGCCGTCGCCTGCTGGGCGAAGACCGGCCAGCGGCCGGTGTCCCCGCCGCCCGCCAGGTCGGCGGCGATCACGGGTGCCCCGGTGCGCGCGGCGTGCAGGCAGGGGCCCTCGCCCAGAGTGGCCTGGACCTCCATCAGGTACGCGGCACGGTCGTCGCTCGCGCTCAGCGGTACGGGCATGCCCTCGTTGCAGAGCGACACGCTCGCTCGGGCCACCGGCAGCAGGCGGACCGCGACGTGGCACAGCCTGCGGGGTATCTCGCCGGGCTCGGCGCCCCGGACACCCTCGGCTATCGCGTCGGCGGCCCACGCCCCTTCCGGTTCGTCCCTGGGCCGCACGGTGACTCCCTCCTCGGACGACCTCCTCGGACGTCGTGGGACGGCATCCTGCGCCGCAGCGCCAGGGGCCCACGAGTCCGGAGTCGAGGGCCGACTACCCCTGCCCGGCCGACCGAAACCGCGTGCGCCACCCACGGCCGGGGGGTGGGCATGTGCATGCAGTGGGGCGTGGCGGGTGAAAGGCCCAGCCACGCGGGAGGCAGCCGTCACGGCACGTCACGGCCCTCCGGAACGCCCCCTTGCGGCCCCGTCCGCCCCGTCCAGGCACGTGACCCCACGCAAACCGCGCGCGCGGCTATCCGTGCTCCCCCTGCACAACCGTCCGCACCGGCTCGGACGCCCGCGCCGGGCCCGCGTTCGCCGCCGCGATCAGGGCCGCGGCCGCGACGACCGCCGCGGCGAACGCCCGCGCGTAACGGGCGGAAGACCGCTCGTGGAGAGCGGATGTGGGTCCGTGCACGGCAACCTCCGCAACGACAGTGGGGGATTAAGCGGCCTTAATCTCGTTCCTAACCTAGGGGGTGACAAGGCCGAACCGGAAGGGGGCCCAGGGGAGTTGGCGAATCCCGTCGGCCCCGGGCGGCGACAGGCGGACCACCCGTCCGTCCACTCCCAGCAGATCCGGCCTCCTCGTCGACCCACCCTCGGCGTAAGTCCACTTACTGGCATGATTAAGCCCATGGCGAAGCGGGACGACCCTGAGACCATCGGGCGCAGGGTGCAGCAGCTGCGGCACGAACGCGGCCTCACCCAGCGGCAGTTGGCCGAACCGGCCTACACCCCCGCCTACATCTCCACCCTGGAGGCCGGCCGCGTCCGCCCCTCCGACGACGCGCTGCGCCATCTCGCCGACCGGCTCGGCGTCGCCTTCGACGAGCTGGCCACCGGCCGGCCCGCCGGCCTCGCGACCGACCTCAGGCTCCGGCTGACCGGCGCACAGCGCACCCTCGCCACCGGCGAAGCGGAGGACGCCAGGGAGCGGTACGCCGCCCTCCTCGCGGAGGCGGAGACGCACGGGCTGGTCGAGGAACAGGCCGCCGCGCTGCTCGGGCTCGGCGAGTGCGCGCTGGACACCGGTGACCTGACCGCCGCCCGGCAGCACTTCGAGCGCACCGAGCAGACGCTCCTGGACGCCCCCCTGCCCGCCCGCGTCCCCGCCCTGCGCGGCCGCGCCGTCGCCCACTACCTCGCCGGTGAACTGCGCTACGCCGTCTACCTCCTGGAATCCACCCTCGACGAGCTGAACCGCGGCGGACTGCACGACCCGGACGCCCTGCTCCTGCTCTACACCGCCGCCATCGGCCCGTACATGGACATGGGCGCCCACGCCCGCGCCGCCCAGGCCGCCGAGTTCGCGCTCGCCCTGGCGCCGCAGGCCGGCGACCCCGCCCTGGTCGCCCGGATGCACCGGCAGGTCGCCCGCACCCTGGTCGCCGAGGGCCGGCTCGCCGAGGCCGACGCCTCGCTGGCCAAGGCCGCGGAGATGTACCGCCAGCTCCAGATCCGTACCGAACTCGCCAACTGCCACTGGATGCGCGGCTACGTCCACGCCCAGAACGGCGACCTGGAGCACGCCGAGGCCGAACTGCGCGCCGCCCAGGACATGCTCTCCGCCAAGCGCGCCTCCCTCTACAGCAGCCAGGTCGCCGTCGAACTCGCCGACGTGCTGCACCGGCGCGGCAAGTCGGGGGAGGCCGCCGCCCAGCTGCACGAGGTGCTCGGCGACCTCTCCTCCGAGCGCGGCGCCGTGCACGCCGCCGCCGCGCACCGGCTGCTCGGGCGGATCGCCGAGGACGCCAGGGACACCGAGTCGGCCGAGGAGCACTACGTCCGCGCCCTCAGCCTGCTGGAACGCGCGGGCGCCGCCGGTGACCTGGCCGACCTGTGCCGGCTGCTGGGCGATCTGCTGCGCCGCACCGGCCGGGTGGAGGCGGCGCTGGACGCGTACCGCACGGGACTGGGCCACCGTACGGCCCCCGGCACCACCACCCTCGGGCCCGCACCCGCGCAGCCGCCCCTGTGACCCGGCGTCAGTCCGGCAGTGCCTTCCTCAGCGCCTCGTCCAGGCTCGCCGCCAGTGCCGCGTCCCCCGGCGGGCTGTCCCCGAACAGGGCGCCCAACCGGCCCGTGAAGGTCTGGGTGAAGGCGCCGTACGACGCGGTGCGCGGGCGGTGCACGGCGTCCTGCAGGGCCGGGAGCAGGATGCTCCGGGCGTAGGCGGGGCGGCCGGCGGCGTCGCGCGGGGTGCGGTCGGCGCTCTCGCCGGACAGGGACGGTGACGCGGCCGGCACGGCGCAGCGTACGGCGTCGTCCGTGTACGCCGAGGTGCGCGTCGCCGCGAACCCGGCGTCCAGCAGGCAGCGCTCGCTCTCCTTGCCGGTGAGGTACCTGATCAGCTCCTGCGCCTTCCCCGGCCGCTTCGAGGCGCCGGTCACCGCGAGGTTCTGCCCGCCGAGGACGGCCCGGCCGGGCAGCGGGGCCACGCCGAGCCGGTCGGCGGTGAGCGTCTGGTGGAGGGTGAAGTAGGCGTACGGCCAGTGCCGCAGGAACGCGGTGCGGCCCTCCGCGAAGTCACCGAGGCTCGCGGCCTCGTCGGAGTGCACGGCGTCCTGGAGGAGGTACGGCGCCTGGGTGCGCCGGCGCAGCTCCGCGATGCCTTCGGTCAGTTCCTCGACGGTGGCGTCGTAGTGGCCGTCGGCGTCGGTGAGCGCGAGACCGGGCACGGCCGACGCGAACGCCTCGACGGCGTTGACGGTGCGGCCCTCGTACGCGGCGAGCTGGGTGGTCCAGCCCTTCTCGTAGCCCTCGGGCGGGTTCTCGTCGAGGGAGTCGGCCATGGCCTCCAGCTCCCGCCAGTCGAGGCCGCCGCGGAGGTCGGTGCGCTGCACGCCGCCGTCGCGGAGGTGGTCGCGCCGGTAGTAGAGCAACCCGACGTCGCTGTTGAACGGCACCGCGTACACCTCGCCGTCCCAGCGGGCCGTGCCCGCGACGGACTCGACGACGTCCGTGTCGAGCACCTCGCCGGGCAACGGGCGGACCAGCCCCGCGGCGGCGAACTCCGGTACCCACGTCACGTCCAGGATGACGACGTCGTAGGAGGCACTGCCCGACTGGAGGGCGCCGAGCAGCTGGCTGCGCTGCTCGTCGGCGCTGCCGGGCAGCTCGACCAGGCGGGCCCGGTAGCCGGTGCCGTCGCGCTCCTGCTGCCGGTTCCAGGCGTCGATGAGCTGCTGCCGTATGCCGTTCTTGCCGGTGACGTCCCGCCCACCGGCGACCACGATGTCCCCCTGGACGTCGGCGGTGGGCGCGGCCCGCGTGCCGTCCCCGCCGCCGGTGCAGGCGGCGAGCAGCAGCAGGGCCAGCAGGGCCGCGAGCCGTCGGATCATCACTGCTCCCCCGTTCCGGTGCGGGCGACCTCGGCGCTCAGGCCGGTGCCGAGTTCGTCGTCGGCGTCCAGGCAGCGGCCGCCGCTCGCCGTCGAGATCAGGGCGCCCGGCCTGCCCGCGTCGCAGCCGCCGCCGACCAGCGACACCGTGGTGATCGGCACGTCCGTCAGGCGCGCCCGGCTCAGGACGTCGTCGAGGCGGGCGCCGGTGAGCCGGCCGGCGTCCTCGTCGTCGGTGAGGTGCACGATCAGTTGGGGCCGGTCGTCGTCGGCGCCCCGCTCGGCCATCTCGCCGAGCGCGGCCACCAGGGCGGCGTACGGATCGGCCTCGGCGTCCCGGATCCGGGCACCGGCGTCGATCGCGGCCTCGGCGGACCGGCGGCTGTGCGGCCCGAAGGGCAGCAGCGTCTCGTAGGAGCGGTCCCGTGCGCTGTCCGCCACCGTCCACACGCCGTACTCGTCGCGGGCGCCGAGCCCGCCCAGCGACTCCTTCAGCAGCCCGGGGCCGCCGCTCGGCCCCCGCCACAGCCCGGCCATCGAACCCGAGCTGTCGAGCAGGAACAGCACCCGGCCGGGCCCGCGCGCGTCGCGGTACTTGCGCAGGGCCGTCTCCATCGCGTCCCGCCCTGCGGACTCGATGAGCAGGGACGGCGCGGGCAGCACCCCGTCGGCGATCTCCTCGGTGTCGAGCAGGGCCCGGTCCTCGGTGGCGGCGCGGAAACCGGCCGCGCCGAAGGCGGCCCGCCCGCCCGCTCCCGCCAGCCACGCCCGGAAGCCCTCCGCCGCCTCGTCCCGCGCGGCCCGGTCCAGGTCGGCGCCCGCCCACCGGACCCGGACGAAGACGGGTTCCAGGCCCGGTACGTCGCCGGGGTACTGGGCGGTGCGCGGGCTCCGGGTCGTCCGGTCGCAGCCGACGCCGCTCCTCATCAGGAACTCCGGGACGAGGGCGGCGGTGCGGTTGTCGACGGCGTCGTCGTCGGGCAGCGCGCACAGCAGGCCGGCGGCCGTGGAAGAGGGCGGCCCCGGCGGGGCGAGCTGCTGCTCCACCCGGCCGGGGTCGGCGCCCGTGCCGTACAGGCCGATGGTGGCGAGCAGCGCCGCGTCGGCGAACTCCGGGTCGGGCCGGCGCACTTCGGCGTGCGCGTGCCGCTCGCGCAGGGCGTCGACCATCCCCGTCAGAGGGCCGCCGACCCGCTCGTCCAGGGAGTCGGCGGCCAGTTGCGTGGGCACGGCGAACACGATCGGCGAGTACGCCAGCGCCCCGTCGTCCGGCTCCAGGCGGGCCAGCGCGTCGGTGTCCTGGCCGTCGGTGACCCGGGCGACGTCCGCCCGCGAGGCCGGGATCCAGACGTCGGGCTGCGGGCCGACGTCACGCTGCGGGTTGGGGCCCTCGTCGTGCGGCTCGTGCCACGCGCCCGACTCGCGGCGCAGCGCGGTGACCGCGTCGGCGGAGCCCGCGCTGTAGACGGTGATGCCGCTGCGCCGGCAGCCGTCGCCGGTGGTGTTCGCCTCCGACGTCAGATACGCCTCGGCCGCCGCGCCGACCGTCGCCTCCAGGTCGGGATCGGTCAGGACGCGCAGTTCGAGGGGCGGGGCGCAGTCGGAGGAACCGCCGGCGAGGCCCGTCACGGCGTACACGCCGAGGCCGGTGGCGGTGAGGGAGAGCAGGACGGTCAGGGCGGTGCCCCAGGCCCCGGCCCGGCCCGCGAGGCGACGGGCCGCCCGGAGCGGGGCGGACAAGCGCCGCCGGCGTGCGGTGACCGGGCCGGCACCGTCGCCCGCGATCTGCCGTACGAGGGCTTCGGCCCGGTCTGGGGAGGAGTT
>NZ_JBFBJT010000131.1:0-21218 GCF_040686175.1 Streptomyces sp. NPDC086077
TCTTCGAGACGCGCGATCCGTCCCGACGCGCCTGGGAAGAGTGGACCCGCGAGAAGTCCTACCGCGTGACCGAGATCCCAGGCATCGGCTCCATCGAGAGTTGGGTTCAGCTCATAGAGCTGAGTCGGCCTCTGGTGACCTTCCGCTGGACCTACAGGTTCGCAGTGGATGGGCAGGTGCTGACGTCGGATTCGACGCTGCGCTTTCGCGAGCGGGACGAAGTCGCGAAGGACTTGTACGCGCTCGGATACGTGGTGGATGGCGTTCGCGATGCGCCCGACCGCCCGGGAAAGGAGTTCGTCTTCCTGGCGCGACGTCCGTAATCTGGGTGAAGGTGCTGACCAGCACCTTCACCCAGGATCAGTTCATCCTGCGGGGTGGGTGGCGACGCGCCAGGACCGGGGCCGGGGGATGTGCTGCCAGTCGAGGAAGCCCTGAAGGGCTGTCGGGTTCCGGGGCTGGCGGGCGGGTGCCGGCGGCAAGTGGACGTCGATGCGTTCGAGGTTGACCGCGATGGCGGTCAGGACGTGCTGGACGTGGGTCTTGTCTTCGCTGCGGTAGCGGCACTGGCGCATGCCGTGGCCGTTGACGAACTCGCTGATCGTGCTCTCGATGGCGGCCCGCAGCGAGTAGCGCGAGCGCCATTCCTGGGTCTGCTGCTCGGTCCGCGACTCGGACTGGATGTCGTAGAGCTCACGGGGCAGGAAGGAGACCTTCCGGGCGTCGGTGCGGGTGCAGGCGGCCTTCACCGGGCACTTCCGGCAGTCGTCCGGGGAGAACTCGGCGTTGATGTAGGGCGCGAGGGAGGGCGGTGCTGACCAGCGGCGGCTGACTTTGCCCTGCGGGCAGGTGACCTGCTTGGCGTCCCAGTCGATGGTGAACGCGTCGCGGTGGAAGACGGTGCCCTTGCGGGACTGGCGGGTGCTCTTAGCCCGGACCGGTCCGACCAGGCCGACGCCGTGCTCGCGGGCGACCTGCTGCTTGAGCGCGACGGAGAGGTAGCCGCCGTCGACGAAGTGCTCCTTCGACAGCAGATTCCGATCCTCCAGGTTGGCCAGGATGCCGGGCAGGGCCTTGGTGTCGTGGACGGGGGCCTTGGTGGTGGTCACGTCGGTGATCACGCTCGGGGTGTCCTGGTCGCAGGTCTCGGTGACATGTGCCAGGAAGCCCTTCCAGCGGGTCTCCCCGCGGCGTGCGTAGCGGGCGCTCACGTCGTAGGGCGAGACGATGGCGACCGCCGAGGGCGGCAGCCCGGCGTCCTCCGGCTCCCGCCACTTCGGCCGGTCCTGGGCGTCCAGGCAGTAGTTCTGCACGAAGATCTGACGCAGGGCCTGGACCTGCTCGCCGTGGCGAAGGGCGGGCAGGTAGCGGTGGACATAGCGCAGGAGCAGGCGGACGTCCTCTCCTGTGTCCTTGATCCGGGTCTTCGGCTTGGAGGGGTTCTTGCCGAGCCGGGCCGAGCGGCCGTAGCGCTTGCCCCAGTCCTCGGTCACCAGGCCGACCAGCTCCTGCGGCGCCCGGCGGGCAAGCTCCTCCAGCGCGGCGCGCATGGCCTCGGTGACCAGCTCAAGGCGAGTCAGGTCCCGCACAGCGGCCAGCACGTGGGTGGAGTCGGTGCGCTGCCGGCCGCGTGCCCGGACCAGGCCGACATCCCTGATCTTCTCCAGCGCGAGATCGAGCAGCTTGTCAGCCCGGCCCTCCACGGCCAGGCGCTCGCGGAAGTCGGTGAGAACGCTGTGGTGGAAGCCGGGGTCCTCCAGCTCCATGCCCAGGGCGTACTTGAAGTCGATGCGGTTGCGCACGGACTCGGCGGCCTGCCGGTCGGACAGCTCCATCAGGAACTGCAGGACCGACACGGTCGCCAACTGGGCAGGTGACAGGCCGGGCCTGCCGTCCCTGGGATACCACTCCTCGAAGTCCTCATCGCTCCATAGACCGTTGAGGTGATCGCGGATGGCCATGGCCGTGGTGCCCTGAGGGTTGCTCGCCCGCGCCACCCGCACCGTCAGCTCGGGGACCACGCAGCTGGTACGGGAGCGAACACACATCTCGGGCCTCCGAAATCGCGGGCGCCAACCGTCCCACCCGCCGGGATCGCGAGGGCCGTGGTTCCTCGAGCAGCTACCACGAACGGGTGAATGGCATCGACACATCAGACACGGCCGCCACTCCGACACCAGAGAGCACGAACGATGCGTTCGCCCAACGGTCACCAGGACGCGGCCCGTGTTCTCCATCGAGCCGCCAGCCTGTTCACTAGCACCCTGAACAGGGGAAATGGATCGCTTGTCCAGCATCTTCATCGTGATCGACAACCCCCGGATACCAAGATCCCCGACAGCGTCAGGCACTGAGTGTGAGCTGCGGTGATGGGCACGACGTTAGATTCGCTCGCGGCACCGTTCACGGCACTGGATTCCGGGCCGCCCGGCGGGCGTTCAGCACCCCTTGTCCAGGTGGGGCGCGGCTCCCGCTCGAGCTGCCGAGCGCTGCTGGTGTACGTCATGACGAAGCTCCTCACGCAGGTGGCGCGGGACTCCAGACAGAAGCCCGCCGTCACCTGGTAGAGGTCTGGCGAAAGTCGACGGTGTGACGCTTCACTGAGCGCCGTTACCGAGCCGTGATCGTCAAGCGCGGGCGGCGCAGAGCTCGGAGACGATCGTGAACGAGGTAGTCACCATCGGGATCGCCATGGCCGGCGGACTGATCCTGGACAAGCAGTTGTCCGCGATCGGGATGCGGTGGTCATGACGGAGAACGGGAACGCCTCGGTCGTCGCGGCGGCCGCCGTGGCGCTTCCCTCCGCAAAACCCCCGGGCTCCTTTGAGCCCGGGGGTTTTGCGCTGTCGGCTGTGGGTGGCTACCGCCTCTACGCCGTCCAGCCTGTGAGCGCTTGGCGGAAGTCGGTGTTGTGTCGGTCGGTCAAGATGTCTTCGTCGGGGGTCAGGACGTGAGGCTGGTGGGCTCCCATGTCAGCCAGCAGGTCGGAGACGAGGGCGCAGGCCACGACGACGGCCTCTCGCTTGTCGGTGACGATGGCGGCGAGGTCGGCGGTGGTGTGCGCGGGAGTTGCCGGGAGCGGCATCAGGGGGCCGTGCTGGAAGGCGCCCTCCGATACGACCAGGCGCACGGGATCGTCGCTGCCGTCGAAGCGGTGGAGCGCGGCGCAGCACATCAGGTCGCCTGCCGCTCCGGTCTCTGCTGCCCAGGCTGCGGCAGCCTGCACCAGGGCCACGAGGTCGAGTTCGATTCCGCGCTGGGACAGCCGCTTGGGCCCGTCGGAGTCGAACTGGTCGCCTTGAAAGTAGGTGGGCAGCGCTGCGTAGAAGGCGCCGTCCTGGTGAAGCTGACCGGTGGGATCGCCCTCGAAGCGGACCTGGCGGCGGCCGACCAGCACGGGACGGTCCGGCTGCACGCGGGTGGTCACTCCCTCGCCGGCGAACTTGACGAAGCGGTCGAAGGCTGCGTTCCGGTCTGCCTGAGTGGTCAGGGGGTAGGTGCCGCGGACAGCCGGAACCGCAGCCAGGCTGATCCAGCCCGGGTAGTAGGTGACCCTGGGGCTACCGCCGTGCTCGGTGCTGGTCAGGTAGGCCGACAGGTAGCCAAAACCGGCGTCGGTGACCTGGTTCAGGCGATCGACGTCGTCGGAGGCGGCCTGGAAGCGGTCGCGGTAGCGCTGGGCGATCTCGGATTCCGCATGGGTGCGGGTCGTGGTGCCGTGCCGGACGTGGACACGGAAGTGGTAGTCGTTGCCCGGAGCGGCGACCGCATGCGGGGCCTGGGTGCTCGGAGGCACGGTGAGCACCCAGTAGATCTTGCCCTCGTGGACTGCGGACTTCACCTGTCGTACGCCGACGTTCGGTACGACGGGCTGGATCCAGTTCGCGAGTACCGAGCGGATCCACTCTTCGCCGCGGCCCGGGACTGGCTCGACTGGGGCCAGGGCGTGGGCATGGTCCTTCGTACCGTCGTCGACGCCGATGACGACCATGCCGCCGGCGGTGTTGGCCATGGCGGACACGTCCTTGGCGAGCTCCTTCTTGCCCGCCTCGGTGCCCTGGTAGAAGTCCTTCTTCCAGTCGAGGTCGACGCTCTCGGGGATCTGGCTGTCGACCGCGTGCTGCAGATCGTCCTCGGTGAGGTCGTCGGGGGGTTGTCCCAGGGCGGCGGTAAGCCGTGCGGGCAGGGCCATCGGTACTCCAGTGTGGTCACCACGTGCTGCCGACAATCGCCAGCCAGATCACGCTAATCGGGAGCACCGGGCCGTCACCACGCATTTCCGGTACTGAGCCCGCCAACGCGCAACCAGGACAATCGCGCCGCTCCCCGGGAGTGTCACGGTGCTCCGGTCAGCGGTCCATGGCGGGCAGGTGGGCCAGGCCGGTGTCGAGCATGATGCGGGCGACGGTCTCGTGCAGGGTGCTGTCGGCGCTGATGACGGTCTCGGTGCCGTCGGGCAGCAGGTCGCTCGGCCGGTACCAGTCGCGCAGCTGGGTCTCGTTGACCTCGTCGGCGATCGGCTTGGTGGCGTGCCGGGTGAGGGTTTCGTCGAACGGCACGTCCAGGTAGTAGCCGTGCGTCGGACCGCGGTGGTCAGCGCGCAGCTGGGCGAGCATGTCGCCGTAGCGGTCGGCGTAGAGGATGCCTTCGACCACGACGTGGAATCCGGAGTCCAGGGCGTAGCGGGCCGTCAGGTCGATCAGGCCGATGTTCGCGGCGTCGGGCCGATCGTGCTCGCGGAGCACGACGCGGCGGAGGTTGTCCTGGCCGACCAGGGCCAGGCCGCGGCCGAACCTCTCGCGCAGGCCGGCCGCGACGGACGACTTCCCCGAGGCGCTGTTGCCGCGCAGCACGACCAGCCGGGTTTCTTCGGTTCCCACCATCACGGCGGTCACGCTACCGACGGCCGGTGACAGCAGCTGGGGCGTTCCGGGACGGCGTCGAGGTCGACGCGCTGACGGGTGACTTTTCCCTCGCGTACGTGGGCGCGGATCTAAACGGAAAGGACAAACTTGCCTAGTTTACAAGGCTATTGACGGTCTTTCAGCTGTTCTGTCACGGTCTTGTTCGCTCGCTCCCGGCAGACCGCGAGAGAGGAAGATCCCCCATGGCACGACGCACCGAGTACGACGAGAGCCAGGCCGCCGGACGTCTCCGGGTGCCGATCGCCGCCTTCCGCTGGGCGCGGCACACCGGCCTCGTCCCAGCCCCGGACGCCTCCTCCTACCAGTGGTCACGGGCCGCTGTGGAGGCGATGGACGCGGACGCGGCCCGGGCCTCGCTCCCCCACGAGCCGATCTCCGCCGCAGCGGCTGCGGACCGGATCGCCCAGGCCCTGGGCACGCCGAACGTGTCCGACGAACCGCCGGTCGTGAGCGCCTTCGCGGTGCGCCGGCTCATCGCCTGCGGGCTACTGACCGACCTGTCGGCGAACCCGGAGGCCGTGCGGATCAACCCCGACCAGGTGGCGGCGGTCTGCGGCATCGAGGGCCTCGCGCAGCGTCTCGCCGACGAAGCGCGGCTCGGGCCGGACCAGGCCGCTGCCCGGCTGGGCGTGCGGAGGGTCGACTTCGACTACATGCGCGACCTGTTGTGGGTACGGCCGGCGGAACGGCGTGAGGTACGTTTCGGCACGTCGCGGGCTGGGGCGGCGATGATCCCGCTGTTCACCACGGCGTCCGTCGACGCGCTGCCCGGCGCGCACCCCGAGGTCGACTGGGAGCAGCTGCGCAACATCGGGAAAGGCCAGCGCTCCCCGCTCGCCGCCCTGGTGAAGGCCAGGAAGCAGGAGGCCGCCGCGGTGTGAGCGGGCGTCGCCCATGTGGGTGATGACAGCGGGGCGGTTCGGCGAGACGCTCAGCAGAAAGTCGAGAACACCCAAGACCACTTCAGGGCCCGGTCGCGCAGCGCGGCCGGGCTCGCGCCGTGCGGCGGGACGGCTGTACCGCAGCAGCTGTGCCGCCCGGGCCGCCTGCTGGCAGTGCGCGAGTGCGCCAGCAGGCGGCCGGTGTCCCGAAGGCGCAGGCTTAAGGGGTGGAGTGGCCCATGGACGTCGCCCTCGCGCGGCCCGTGACGCAGCTGCCGACAGGCCCGTCGTGGGCCTACGAAATCAAGGTCGACGGCCACCGGACTGTGCTGTGGCGCACCGAGGACGGCGTCCGGCTGCAGTCTCGGACCGGCCGCGACGTCACCGCCCTCTGGATGGACCTGGCCGTGGCCGCCATGCGCCGGCCGCCCGGCGTGATCCTGGACGGCGAGGCCGTGGTGTACCTCGCCGCCGACGACGGCAGCGTGCACATCAGCTTCGCCGCGGCGCAGTCCCGCGCGCTGTCCCGCCCCCGCCGCGCGAGGGAGCTCGCCGACCAACACCCGGCGACGTACGTGGCGTTCGACATCCTGGCCCACCCTGCGGCGGGCTTCCCTGACCTTCGCCGCGTCCCTACGTGGAGCGCCGCCAGCTCCTCCTGGACGTGCTCGCCGACGTCGGTCCGCCGATCGTGCCGGTGTGGTCGACCACGGACCTCGAGGAGGCCCTGCTCTGGTTCGAGACGCTCGAAGGCAGCGGCGTTGAGGGCATCGTGGCCAAGCCGCTCCGGTCGGCCTACAAGGCCGGCCGTGTGTGGGCGAAGGTCAGGCACGCGGACACCGTCGACGCCACCGTGGTCGGCTTCACCGGCACGGCCCGGCACCCGAAGGCCCTCGCCGTACGGCTCCCTGACGGACGGGTGGCGCTGTCCCAGCGGCTGACCACGGCACTCGCGTCCGTCGTCGGCCCGCGCCTGGTCCCCGATCCCGGGCGGGCATTCACGGCGGCCGGCGACTCCTACACGCCCGCCGTCAACAACGTGGTGGTGGAGGTCGTGGCAGGAACGACCCGGCACGCCGTCGTCACGGTGATGCGGCTGGGCTGACCGATGGCAGGGCTTCGTCCCGCCCACCCGGGCTGATCGGCTGGCGCAGGTCCAGGTAGCAGCGCAGCCGGGCGCCTGGCTCCCCCGCATCCCGCGTCGTCCGCTCCGCTGTCGCCGTTGCCCACCGGTCGGCGAGCAGCTGCTGGAAGCGGTGTCGTCGTCGGCGGCTGCGACGTCGACGACCAGGAGGCCGGGCTCACTCACGTGCGCCTCGTTGATGGGGTCCATGTACGGCACTACGCCCAGGCTGCCGAGCGGGTTCCGCCGGTGCGGTGTCTTCACCCGACCGAGTAGCTTGACCAAGTCCCGTAGACGATCAGCCGGGCAGCAGGGCGGCCCGGCTGATGCGCATGAATTCCAGGTAGGCGAGCTTCATCTCCTGTCCGTCCTCAGCCAGCATCTCAAGCCAGTCCGCGCGCAGTCCCTCTGCCCGCTGCTCCGATGGCTGTTCGGCCAGTTCCTCGTTCACGAACCTGAGCGTGCTCACGAACCGCTCCGTCATGCGCCGCAGGGTGCCACCTGCGATCTGGACGGCGTCAGGTCCCAGGAGCGCCAAGTGGCTGCACGCGGCGATGAGGTTAGTGGAGTGATCCGCGTAGGACTGGAGCGACGCCTCGTCCAGCACCGTGCCCGCCTCCATGTCTTCGCGCCGCCGGACGGAATCGCTGTTGAAGACGGCGTACATGTCCATCACCTGCAGACAGGCTTTCTGCCGTTCCTGGCGGACCCATTGCTGCAGATCCAGAGCAGCGTGGTCTCGAACATGTTCCCGTACGGCGGCCGCGTTCGCCTCCGCGCCAATCCGAGCGCCCCGGACCGCGGCCAGCCCGCCGACGAGAGCACCGACGACCGGCCAACAAGCCCGACGCCACCTGCGATAACTGCTGCCCATCCTTGATCCACGCGTTCGAAACTGGCAGAGGCTCGGGACTCCATGAGCCGTTTCACCGAACAGTGGCCGCATCAGTGCAGCACGGTGGCCACATCTCGTGCCCTGGTGAAGGCCAGGTGGCGGGTAAGCAGGGACTGTCGCCGGACCAGTCCTAGGGGGCCGGGTCGCCAGGGCGCGGGTCGTACAGTGCCCGGCCTCCGGGGCCCAATTGCCCGAGCTCCGTGAGGAGGGAGACGCCGTCGTCGATCTCCTCCGGCCTCCAGCCGGTGATGTCGAGCAGCAATCCGTCCAGCGGCCCACCTTATGCACCAGCGCATGTGCCCGGTCCGGCGCCATGGCGAAGGCCTGCACCGGCAACGGTGCAGGCCTTGATGCTCTCCGCGGTGACACGGCTCAGGCTCCGTCAGAGGATTGAGCTGTCAGACGACCTTGGCCCTCTCCCACCCTGCATCGCCCAGCACTGTGCCGAAGTAGTAGTTGGGGAGCTTGCGGGTCGCCGACGGCAGGTCAGGGTCCTTGCGCAGGATGTTGCTGTACCCCTTGAACACTGCCATGGTCATGTGGAGGCAGTTGTTCGTCGCCAGGTTGTATCCGCGGGACTTGACGCTCCGGTACCAGTCCTGCGCGGTCTTGTGGTTGCCGTCCCGCGTGTTCAGGCACCGATACTGGGTGTAGTAGCGAGGACTCTTGTTGTCGCGGTCGTACACCTTCTTGAAGTGGCCGCGGGCCTGGCCCCACGTGCCGCCCTTGATCCAGCCCTTCAGCGGTCCGTCGCTGATGGAGCCAAACGATCCGTAGATCCAGTGGTCGTACTCGCCGCGCACCTTGATTGCGAACGCCGCGTGCCCGACGCCGTCTGCCCCCCGGGGCGCGACGAAAAAGCATGCGCGTCCCAAGGGCGCCGCTTCCGCGGGTGCGGGGGTGGCAACGGTGAGCAGGGCGGCCGTGCCGGCCAACGACATGGCCAGACGGGCCAGCGGCTTGGTGAAAATCCCCAATGTGATTCCTTCCGTGAGGGCTTCTGCCCAGGTCATACATGGGAAGGCACCGACCGGTCGGGTGTTCGCGATCAAGTTCACCCGAGCTGGCTACGCCAGTCTCGTGGCTGCCGCTACCGACAGCCAGATGCATCGCATCCGGGCGGTTCGATCAGCGCATCGCCTTGAGGATCCTTTGAACCCGAGGACTCCCAGAAGGGAGCCCGCCGACCAATTCGTCGTAGTCCCGGTCCGGCTGCGGCCCCGCTGTGGTTGTCAGGTGCCAGCTTCCTCTTCTGGCTCTGGCGGCGCGTCTACAGGCTGTGTGTCGTCGGGTTCGGCAGGGGGCATAGGGACGAGTCGGTCTGTGTCGGACAGCTCCAGTGCTCGGTGAATGCCCTCAATCGGAGGGGAGTCGTTGTCGGTGACGATGATCTGCAGCCGGTCGACGTGCTCGGTTGCAGCGCGCAGGAGGCTGGCGTACATCTTGCGCAGGCGCGCGGCGGCGATCTCATAGAACGCCTGCCGGCAGTAGCCAAAGGCGCGGGCCGCCCGGACGACGGGCACCTTGTCGACGCGGACGCGTCGCACCATCTCGTACTTGACCTGCACCAGGTCGCGCGGATCGCAGAACGGCGAGGCCAGGAACACCTCGTCCGTCACCTTCTCCGGATACGGATTGAGGGACCGCGACGCCGCCAGCACAGCCACCTTCGGGTCCGTTGCCGTCACCGCCATCGCTTCCGCCTCCTCAGTCCTCGGCCGTGTCACCAGGTTCACGCCAGCACCCGGTGCAGCCAAGACCACAAAGGAGGGGCGCAGAGGCAAACCGGCAGGTCAAAAGTGCTCCGGCCGGACGCCTCTGCGCGCCGTCGATCAACCCCGCCCTCCGGCAGGGCGTGGATCAGGCGACGGTCACGGCATCATCCGCCCGACGCCCGTACACGCAGCGCGTCGATCAGGTCGGCGACAGCCACGAGGTCATCGACCCGGAACGGGCAGCGACCCGCAGCCATCACAACGAACGGATCGACGGGATCGACATCAGTCCACGCCGCAGGCAACGAGACCACCGCACCGTTCTCGTCGGCCACGGCGACACGGTCCTCGTCCCAGGCAAGACGCCGGTCAACGAAGGTGAACTCCCGCCCGGCCCACGGGTGGAAGGGGTGCGTGACCCGCACAACTCCGGGCTGAGCGTGCTGATCGGGTGCAGTCGACGACTCGTGACAAGGGCGCCGTCGAGCGCACCTTCTCTTCGATCAACACGCTGTTCGTGCAGCACGTGGCCGCCTACACAGGCTCGCATACCGGTGAGCGCGGCCAGGACGCCGAGGGTGAGGCGGTGTGGACGCTGGCCCAGCTGGACGACCTGCTGCAGGAGTGGATCATCTGCGGGTGGCAGGAGCGCGAGCACGACGGGCTGCGGCACCCGATGATGCCCCGCCTCTCCCTGTCGCCGAATGAGATGTGGGCGGCGCTGGTCGCCGTATGCGGGTACGTCCCGGTGCCGCTGGGCCGTGAGGACTACATCGAGCTGATGCCCTCCCGCAGGTGCGCGATCACAGACGAAGGCATCCGGTTCGAGTACCGCACCTACGACGGCCCCGCGCTCAACGGACACCGGCACCGCTCCCCCGCTGCGGACGGCAAATGGGAGGTCCACCACAACCCCTACGAGCCCTGGCAGTGCTGGGTCAGACTTCCAGACGGCTGGGCGCAGGCCGAGTGGATCCACCGGAGCCTGGTGTCGAGGCCCTTCACCGACACCACCTGGCAGCACATCCGCACCGTGGCCACACGGCATACGGACCGGGCCGAGCACGAAGAGCATCTCGCCCGTCACCTGGACGAGCTACTCCGCCGCGCCCACACCGGACAAACAAGCGCCGCCCACTCCCACAAGGGCAGCAGCCCCGCCGACGTCCCGGGCCGGCGGGCAGGAACCAGACGCGCACGGCGACGGACCGCAGACACCGGCCCGCCGAAAGGCCCCGCCGAGCACCTTCCGCCTGCGGACGAGAACACGCCCCCTGCCCCGGGTTCCGCCGGCACAGCAGCATCGGCCGGGGCCTGGAGCATCTTCGACGCCCACCAGGAGGCGCAGCTGGTGAAAGCCGCCAACCAGGAGACGGACAACGGCCCGTACGCGTCACCGACGACCTGGCGCGAATGGACGCGGTTCGTCGACAGCGAACCAGCCTGCCTGCCTGGGCCCGGACCATGGAACGCCGAGGAGCGTCTGGATTACCACTCCCAGTTCGTGATCCTCTCCACCCCGACCATGGCCAAGATCTCCCTCACCCTGCGCCGGCTCATGATCCTCAACCGGCGGCACAACGGCACCGCCCGGCGAGGACTGCTGATCTCCGGGCCGCCCACCACGGGAAAGACCACCACTCTGCAGCAGCTCGGCCGGTCCTTCCACCTCGCCGACCGGGCCCGCCACAACAGCTTCGACGAGCGACTGCCGGTGGCCTTCCTGTCCGTCCCCCCGGCCGCGACCCCGAAAATGCTCGTGTCCGAACTGGCCCGGTTCCTCGACCTGCCCATCGGCAAAGCGATGAACCAAGCACGGATCACCGACATCGTCTGCGGTGTACTACGTGATCTGTCGACCCAGCTCGTCCTCGTCGACGACGTCCATCTGCTCAATACCCGCACCCGCATCGGTGCTGAGACCTCCGACCAGATGAAGCACCTCAGCGAGCGCCTCCCCGCGACCTTCGTCTACGCCGGCGTCGCCATCGAGGCCTCCCCGCTCCTGACGGGAAGCCGCGGCGCGCAGCTCGCCGGACGGTTCAAGATGGTGCGCAACCCGCCCCTGGCGTACGGCAGCCCTGCACAGCGCACCGCCTGGGAAGGCCTGGTCCGCGGCATGGACCAAGCCCTACGCCTCCAAGCACACCGCCCCGACACCCTCACCCGGCACGCCCCCTACCTCCACCACCGCACCGGCGGCCGCATCGGAAGCTGTCCGCCCTCGTCCGGGAAGCAGCGATCGCCGCCATCCTGAACGGCAGTGAGAAGATCACCAAGCAACTGCTCGACGACATCGACCTCGACGAACTCGCCGAACAGGCCGCGCGCCCACCGGCACAAGCCTGAGACGTAGCGCGTGCACCGCTCCCTCCCGCGCCCCAGCATCTGGCGTGTGGCCCCCTTGCAGTGGGAGACCACCACCTCGTACATCCAGCGCCTGGCACGCCGACATCACCTGACCACCGCGGAACTCCTCCACGCCCTCGGCATCCCCCGGCCCCAGGCGAACAAGGAATGCGCCCAGCCGCACGGCCCCTACACCAGCATCGAGATCTACCTCAACGCACCCAGCCGCCACCTGATCGCAGCGTTCGCCGGCATCCCGGACGAACACCTCGCCCACGCGCTCCCCGAATGGAACCGCTACCGCGACAAACCCGACCCGCAGTCCACCCGCGCCCGGCTCCGCCTCGCCTCTGCGCACGCCGTGACCGGCTGCCCCCGCTGCACGATCGCCCGCACCGGCGATACCCGCCCCGTCCCGCAGTACCTGCCCGACACCCGTCTCCTCTGCCGCCGCCACCACACCTGGATGCTCGGCCGCCACACCCTCGCCGGCATGCCACTGCCCATCGAGCACGCCGACCTCACACGAACCCCCGAAATCCTCGCCGCCCACCGCATCCACATCCGGTTCCTCCGCCACCGGGGCGCAGCCGCCGACCACGCCCTCACCCTGGCCATGACCCTCACCGAGAACTGGCGACGCGCCGCACCCCCAGAAGAACGCATCTGGCCCGCACGCGCCCGCCGCATCGCCAACAACAAACGCGCCCGCCTCTGGTACGCCCTCGCCCGAGAAGCTGTCACCTACCCCGAGACCATCACCCTCGCCCGATTCTTCGCCCACCACCCCCGTGCACTCCACCCCCTCGAACGCCCCGGGCACACCCACCCTCTCCACACCGCCGTCGCCTCCCTCCTGGGCCGGCCCTGGCTCGAAAACCCCGCCCTGTAGCCGGACCGGTTCGGCGACCGCATCAGCTACACACCCGGCCGCCACCCCCGCGCCCGCGAGCGATGGCCCTACCGGCACAGCCCCCACGCCCCCCAGGCCCCACCGAACTCACCGAACTCGGCTACCAACCACCCCCTCAGCAGCCCTCATCACACATCCAGGCACGCCGAAAGGACAGAAAGGGAAGCCGAAAGTCAGCACCCAGGACAGGCACGGAGCCTCCCCTACCCACTACCTGACTCGACACCAACCCCACCCCGCAGCGCCCACATACCGGTGGCCAACGCAACTGCGCACCGCTCAACCAACCTGCGCAGCACACAGCGAAAACCAGGAAACCCCCGGTCACCCGTGTAAGGCGTTCGCGTACGACTCAGAACGAATGAGCAACACCGACCCGAACACAACCACTCATTCAGCGAAGCCCCAGGTCAGAAATCCATCTTCTACTCAGATCCACCGACCGACGACAACCGCTGTAATTTTTCGCTATCAGGGCAGCAGTTCTGTATCTCCACCGCGGAATTTGGACAGACAACGCCTTTTGCTTACCTCGCGACATCCCATCAGGAGAAGCCCTTAGCGAAGCGCTCCAGACTAGTGGTCCTCGCTCATAAAGGATGCCAGCAGAAAAGATGCGTGTCTCCCGTGCGGTCTACGGATTGTACAGCGATTTGTGTATTGCTTGGCTTGACTCCTTCGTCGAGTCGCATCCCTTGAGCCATCGCCCCTGCTCTACTGCAGCTTCTGCGCGGTTAGTCTGCGTGCCCTCTTTCACCAGGTTGGAAGCGGACAGGCGTCACCGTTCACTCGACCGCCTATATCAGACCTCGGCTAACAGGTGCCGTCGCAGCTCCGGGTGAAGCTGACGAGTCGGTATGACGTCCTGCTGCTACTGGTAGACCGTTGCTCGGTGGTGGGCGATGGTTTGGGTGCGGTCACTGGCCACAGGCTCCCGCGCGTGGGACACGGCAAATCAGCGATGCTTGGACGTCTCCGCCTCGGGTCGGGGGGTCGTGCCGGGCCGGGTTGTCGTAGGGCATGTCTTAACCAGCGTATCCGGCCGAGGAAATGTCACACCTGTGCGTCGCGCACGCAGTGAGCATCGCTTTCAGGTCAGGCCGACTTGGGGCAGCTACTGTGTAGCCCTGCTTTGTCGCTTTGGTTCGGGATATGGCCCTAATGGGGCAGCTTGGGTTCCCTCTTTCCTGGGTCAGCGAGGTCACACATCAAGCGAGATGGGCTTTTCAGTCCTGCGTGTTTCCGGCCCAATGCTTCTGAGTTCGGGTGGCCCCTTGTGATCTAGCTGACGTTTAATCATGTGCGGCCAATGATGCCAAGCGTGTCTTCTGACGGCGTAGTTGACGAGTGTACGTGTCCTGAAACCAGCTTCATTGGCGTTGATCTTCCTGCCTAAGGTCCTGCCGTCCGTGCGACTTCGCACGGACGTTTGAGCTGACCTATGAGGAAGGGCACGGCATTTCGTGTATCCATCCACACGATCCATCACACCAAGACGCAGAAGACGCAACCGCCTTGCGGCGGCCGCCGCGCTGCTGCTGATCGCCGAGGCTGGTATCGCCGTCACGGGTCAGGCCGCTGCGGCTCCCGCCAAGGAGCGCAGCAGCGAGCCGGCTAAGGTCTCCCCGCCTTCGAAGGCGGAGGTCCTTGAGGCCGACATGCAGTGGGCGGCCCGGCATGCCAAGGGCTCGAAGGCGTGGGCGATCCTCGAGGCGAAGAAGACCGGCAAGAAGGTCGTCGCTTATGACGAGACGACGGCCACCTCGTACACCGTCGCCAACCCCGATGGCACCCTGACCACCGACCTGACCTCCGGACCCGAGCGGGTCTGGCGTGGCGGTAAGTGGCGCAAGGTCGACGTCTCACTGACCAGGGCCGGCGATGGCTCTGTGAAGGCGAAGGAGCACCCGAACGGGCTGCGTCTGGCGGGTAAGGGGGGTACCGTTCCGCGCTCGCTGGCCGCCGCGCAGGATGCCGCCCCGCGGGACCTGGTCACTCTCGGCAGTGACGACCAGGCGGTGACTTTGCAGTGGAAGGGCGGTCTTCCCGAGCCGGAGCTGGATGGCACAACGGTCCGCTACCGTGAGGCCGTGCCCGGCGCCGATGTGATCGTCGAGGCCACGCGGACCGGCTTCGAGCAGTTCGTCGAGATCGGCGAGAGGCCCTCCGGCGCCTACTCCTACACACTGCCGGTCAAGGCCAAGGGACTGACGGCCAAAGCGAACAAGGACGGGGCGGTGACGTTCACCGACGCCGAGACCGGTGAGCGGCGCGCGACAATGCCGGCCCCGGTCATGTGGGACGCCTCGGTGGACAAGCAGTCCGGTGAGCACACCCGCCGGGCTCGCGTCGACATGGAGGTCGTGAACAAGGGCGCCGGCCGGATCGACCTGGTCGTCACTCCCAGCGCGGACTTCCTCGCCGATCCGAAGACCAAGTACCCGGTCACGGTGGACCCCTCGACCTCAGCTCTGGCGTCCACGTTCGACACCTACGTGCAGCGCGGCGAGACGGTCGACTGGTCCGCCGACACCGAGCTCGACTTCGGCAACCCGGCACCACCAACGCGGACGGCACGACCCGCGTGGCGCGGTCCTTCATCCACTGGAACACCACGCCCATCCAGGACGCGTTGATCATTGACACGAACCTGGCGTTGTGGAACTTCCACTCCGGCAACGACGACTGCACCGCTCAAGGGTGGACCATCTGGGACACCACCGCGGCGTCCACCTCGTCCCGGTGGACAACCCAACCCACCTGGAACCAGCAGTACCACTCCTCCACGCAGACCCGCGGCAACACCGCGTGCACCGCCACCCAGCCCGACGGGTGGATCAACGCCGACGTCGACACCCTCGTCCAGACCTGGGCCTCGGCCAAGGCCACCCGCGGCTACATGGGCCTGCGCGCGGCCACCGACGACACCCGCGCCTGGAAACGCGTCAACTCCGGCAACGCCACCACCAACCAGCCGAAACTGAGTGTCACCTACAACTACCGGCCCTCCGACGGCACCAACCGCCAGGCCGGCCCGCCGTTCAAGTCCTACGCCGGCGTCTGGGCAGTCAACACGACTACCCCGACACTGCGGGACACCTTCACCGACCCCGACGGCGACACCGTCAACGCCACCTTCCAGGTCTACGACGCCGCCACCAACACCCCCATCACCACCCCAGCCGGCGAAGGCCTGATCGTCTCCGACTTCGGCCCCCAAGGACAGCCGATCAGCGTGGTCGTGCCCGCAGGCCAGCTCCAGGACGGCAAAACCTACAAGTTCCGCACCAACGCCTACGACGGCACCCACTACAACCTCAGCTGGTCCACCTGGACCCAGTTCGTGGTCGACACCACCGCACCCGACGAGCCAAGCCCGGTGACCTCCGCAACGTACCCGGAGGGCAGCTACGGCGGCGGCGCGGGTCAAGCCGGTGCGTGGACCGCCACCACGGCCGACGACGCGAACCGGCTCCAGTACCGCGTGGACGGTGAGGACGCCGACCCCGAGGCGGGCGCGCCGGGCCGCGGTTCCTGGCAGACGGTCAACACCACCACGACGTCCACCGGTACGTCCGCCTCCTTCGCCGTGACGCCCGGCACCGACGGCGCGCATCACGTGGAGACCCAAGCCGTCGACCGGGCCGACAACGTCGGCGCCACCGACGAGTACGGCTTCCTGGCGGGGACCGCTCCGGCGTCCCGCGCCCACAAGGTCGACATCACACTGAACGCGCCGGACACGGCCGCGCTGAACCCGGCCGACTGGAACAACCCCTACCCGGCCTTCGGCTGGGGCGGATGGAACACCGTGACCGGCTCGGGGACCGTCACGCAAGACGCGCCCGCGCTCATCTCCCCGAAGAAGCGCACGTTCGACAGCGGCGACGTCACCATCACCGTGACCCCGCTCAAGCAGCGCACGAAGGCGGCCGCAGAGTCCTTGAAGAAGATCGAAGCCAAGCGGCACAGCATCCGTGAGAGCAACAGCCGAACGGGGATAGCGGCCGCGGGTTACACCGGTCCGATCCTGGGGCAGGACTGGTGCGACACCACGCTGACAGCGCAGAAGTCCTACATCCGCCGCAGCGAAGCCTGCCTGCTGTTCCAGTGGGATGTGGAGGGCACCTCGAGGACCGGCGTCTACAAGCGGTCCTACGAGCTGATGTGACAGATGAAGATGGATCCCGCCGGCTCCTCCATCAAGCACTGGCTCCAGATGAGCCCGATCTTCGGATCGGAGAAGCCGGGGCTGCCCTGGCCGTCCTCTCCGAGGGCGCACGCCTTCAACATCCTCGCGCTGTGCCAGAGCGGCTGCACCGACGCCAACAAGGGCTTCGACTGGGAGACCGACCGGTCCCCGACGTGGAGCGGCGGTCTGGACGACCACATCGCGCAAGGCAACGCCGAAACCTCCTGGGACGGCAGCGTTGCCAACGCCGCGGGAACCAAGGACAGGACCTGTCGAAGATCCTGAACCTGGCCATCTACACCAAGATGAGCACCGACACCCCGGACATGACGCTGCCGGTCAAAGACTGGGCGCAGTCCCCGGTCCTTGAGACCCGCTGCGACAAGGTGTACGGGACCGGCGGCTGCGTTATCAAGGACTACAGCCCCGGCTATTCGATGAACTCCAAAAAGTTCCCTGCGGCCGCGGCCCACGCCTGGCTGATCCAGAACCGTCTGGCCCCCGAGTTCTTCGGCCAGACGCCCGTGACCCCGCTGCAGTACATGCCAAACAAGACCCGAAACGCGGCCCTTCCGAGTGGCGCAGGCCGCAGCGAAACTGCAAACCGGTACCGCGTCTGTTACGGCGCAGCAGCGAACAAGATGGTCTACCGCACGGACACGGCACTCCATCCGGAACTATCCGATTCGAACAAGGACAAACGATCCTGCGACGAGTACGCCTTCAATGCCACGTACCAGTCGGCTGGCATGCCCACGGCCGAGGGCGGTCAGAACCCCAAGCCCGTATCGGATGCGTTGCAGGGGCGGGAGTGCGTCCAGACCTACGAGAAGAAGCTGCCCGACGGCACGTACCGGCTTTACGACGACGAGCGCTACGCCGCACCGACCTGGGATGAGACCTGCGGCCGGTCCTCGATGTCACTCAACATCAACTCCCAGGCCATGGCTCGATTTGGGTCGTTCGCGTCCACTTTCCGGCTGCTTGACAAGGACACGTACTGGGTGGACATCGACGGATTCCAGGATTGTGACGCCACAGCTGACGTGATCACGTGCGCTCAGCGCCCGTGACGCCCTGACCCTCCGTGTAGACGCGCGGCCCTCGAACCCGAGTGGGTTCGAGGGCGGCTTGTCGGGGGCTGGCAGATCAGTGCGTCACGGGCCGCCAGCCATCCTGCTCATACATGGGGTCGGGATCGAACCAGGTGAGGCCGTCGCCGGTGGGCGAAATGTAGGGGCGCATCCCGAAGATGCGGTTGGGGCGTCCTTCGGTCAGGGCGGCGGCACCGTCTTCCAGCCAGTCGACAAGATAGGCACGCAGCAACTGCGGTTCCTGCGCATCCGCCCAGGTGCCCAGCGATCCCGTTGCCGGGTCGATGTAGGTTCCTTCCAGCATCGTGTACTTCGCGCTCGCGGTGACGGGCACGTAAGGTACGGCTTCTTGACCTGACAAGGCCGCTAGCGGCCCACCGTGCGCAGTGATCACGTGGTCAAGCGGGAGCCATGCCTGACCATTGGGCATGAAGTCAACTGCGTTCGCCTTTCGGTGCCATGGATCGTTCTCATTTTCCGGTGCGAACGGCTGCTCGCCGAACTCGTCCAGATCCGCGCCCTGCACTCCGTCATGGATCAAGTAGAGCGCTCTCAGTTCCGGCGGAATGACGACCCCGATGGCTTGCTCGGTATGCTCTATCTGCTCAGGTGTAGCCGACTCACGCAAGAGACTGTGTGAGAGCGGCGCGTGCTTGCTCAACCACTCCTCAAAACGGCGCCACGCCGCCTCTACCCGCGTCTGTTGCTTCATGAGTGCTCTCCTTCGGCCATCGAGGTAGTCTCCGCCCGGAACAGCGTAGGAGCCCCGTCGCACACCTAAGGGCTGTCCCGTAAATGATCTTTGACGTGTCTGTTGGCCTGCTGGTTTCTGCGTCACCCGGCAAGGACGAGGTTGTGCAGGCGGGCGATGCCGAGCATGGCGTGGTGAACGCCGTCGCCTTTCAGTCGGCAGTCGCGAAGGATCTTCCCGCCCTTCATCCGGGCGAAGACGTGCTCCACGCGGGCACGGACTTTGCGGTGGGAGGCGTTGTGCTCCTCCTTCCAGTCCGGGAGGTCGGTCTGGCCCCTCTCGCGGCGGTGCGGGATGACCAGGCCGGCACCCCGCGGCCAGGCCCGGAACTCTGTGCGGGTCCTCCGCCAACGGGCCGCGCCCCGATTCCAAGCAATCGGCAACAGCCGTCAGATAATCCACGATCGCCCCATACGGCAGAGGCCAGAACTCGGGCGGGTTGGCGAACCTGCCGACCCGCCCGCTGTCCGTATCCACGTACAACCCGTAGAACCCGTCATCGTCCCCGGCCCACGGCACATAGGCCCGCAACGTCGCATCACCGATTCCCGACCCCGGGTTCGCATAGAGAGTGTGCGCGTGCCGCAGTTGTTCAAGGGAGTACAGCGCGCCGTGCGGGAGGAACGCGGCCGGGTTCACCTCGCCCTGCTCGTCGTCCTCCACCTCAAACCACTCCGCCCCGTTGTGCAGCCCCAGCAGCCTCCGTAGCTCTCGGGGGAAAGCCACGTTCATGCCAGCCTCTGCGGCGGCGATATCCGCCTCGCGGGCAGGTGCCCTGAGCGACTGGTACGACATGGGGGCATGCTTGCTCAGCCACGCCTCGATACGACCGAACATGACATCGACCCTGACCTGTTGGCTCATCCTGTTCTCCCTTGTGCAATGAGGCGGGGACAGCGCTCACGCAAGTGCAAGGCGTACGGTGTCCTGCAGGTGGTGCCTCGTTGGCTCAGTCCTCCGCCTGTGTGCCGTCGGCACACAGGCGGACCGTGATGCGGGCAGGACTGGGGCCCGGGCTTGGATGCGCACGGTAGTGGGCGGCGGACTCCTCGCACGTCATACGGTCCAGAGCGCAGGCGGTGAAGTCAGCATCCGTGTCGCTGCACTCCGGGGCCGGGACAACCGGCGCCGGAATCGAGGTATCGGAGACGCTCCCGGTGGGGCCGGGCTCCATGCTGATGTTAATGGCCTCGGTCGCCACGTAGCCGACAGTGCACACGGCCAGAACCGTCACCGCGAACACCTGCATCAACCGCGACACTCCACCCCTCCCTCTGCGCTGTCATGGACATCCCTGCCAGCGTACAAGTGCTGGCGTGGCCGTCACCTCGAGGACCAACAGGAGGCTGCACCGCCCCCGCCGGCGCAGCCCTCCACGATCCGGTCGGCCAGGGCGCCCACGGACGATCACCGCACCGTTAACGCCTTCTCCACGTCCGCAGACCGTTCCGACGACAACCCCCTCAGCTCGCGAGTGACATCTCTACGAATCCGCCCACGGCGATCAACAGCGTCATCGCGGCGGCGAACCGGCTACTGGATGCCGATGGCTACTACGTCTGGACGGGCCTAAAGGCCGCCGGATGTGACTGGACCGCGGAGACGATCATCTGCGACGCGTGGGCCAACGGTTTCCCTGACCGCGGCCTGTCGGCGCCGAGGCTAAGTCCGCCGCGTCGCTGACCACCGTAGGACAGCACCTGGCAAGTGCTGCCCCGCCCGCCGCGGGTTCGGCTCCGCGGCGGGCGGGATCTCGTCCGACATCGTCAGTGAATTGATTGGAGTTCGTCGGCCACCTCGGTCAGATACCGGGCCAGGGTGCTGCCGTCGTCGTAGAGGCAGGAGATGTCCTGCCGGTTCCACGACCCGATCAGACCGGTAGCGGCGTCGATGAAGGTCCCCGAGAACGGGTCCTCAGGCTCGTCGGCGGTGAACGGGACCCACGTCGACTCCCATGCTCCCGGGTGATTCAGCAGTTCGTAGGCGTCCAGGGCTTGGCGTATCCCGAGAAGCACCTCACCGTCGGGAGTCAACGGCCCCGACCGGCCCGCCACATCGCCGCCACAGCGTGCGGAGGTCGGCGGGGAGGCGGTAGCCAAGCTCGGCCTCCGCCTCGGCGATCAGCTCGTTCGAGGCACCGGGAGTCACCGGGGAAGCTGGCGGGTGACGTCTCAGCCAGGACTCCACACGGTCCCATGCCGCGATCACATCGTTGATCATGCGCTCATGCTATCGACAGGCGGCGTCCGGCACAGCGCATCAACTAACGCACAGCAGTGCGTACTTACTGAGCGTCTTCAACTCTGACGCTCCAGGGCGAGGACGGCTCCGGCGATTGACGACAGGCGGTTCGGGTTGCATCTGGCTCTGCGGAAGATCC
>NZ_JBFBJT010000132.1:0-20954 GCF_040686175.1 Streptomyces sp. NPDC086077
TGGAGATCACGACCCAGGCCATCTGGTACCAGTAGAAGAACGGGATGCCGATGAAGGTCGGGTCCGTCTTCGCGTACGAGCCCACCCAGAGCATGGTCACGAACGGCGCTATCAAGCAGAGGGCGATGACGACGCGCACAGGCGTCACCACCGGCCCTCTGTTCACTTCTGAGGCTTCTGACATCGGGCGGCTCCGTCCCCTCGCTGATCGCCTGGTGCAACGCGCAGGCAATCTAGGTCACGGTGTCCCGCTACCGGAAGCCCTTGTTCAGATACCGGTTACTTCAGCAACAGCGGAAGCCCTGCCGGGGGTCCTTTTCCTGTCGGTCCGTCCGCATTCGCTCGAACTCCCGCCGGGTGGGCACCTCGGCGTCGGAGTGGTCCTTTCGGATATGCCTGACATAGCGGTCGTAGGCCGACTCGTCGGTCAGCTCACGGACGTACCAGCGCATCCCGCTGGTCACCCGGCGCAGCAGTGCCGACGGTCGCACGGCGGACCTCCTCCTTCTCCTCCCGCGTGGCGATCAGGCCGTCCGGTGCCACGATCTTCGACTCGACGTACGGGGCCTCGCTGAGCGTGGTGAGCGCGGGCCGCCGGATGTGCCGGACGCAGATCCGTGTCGCGTCCACCAGCACGACGACGATCAGCAGGGCGAGGGCGGCGGTCAGGGCGCCGTCCACCGTGGAGTTGGTGACGACGGTGTGCATGTCGGCCATGGACTTGGCCGGCGGCAGGATCTCGCCCCGGTCGATGGCGTCCTGGAACACCTGCCGCTGCTTGAAGAAGCCGCCCTTGGGGTCGCTGGAGAAGGCCTTCTGCCAGCTGGCGGTCAGGGTGACAACGGCGTCCCAGGCGAGCGGGATGCCGGTGATCCAGGCCCACTTGAGGCGGCCGGACTTGATCAGGAGCGTCGTGCAGACCGCCAGTGCCACGGCCGCCAGCAGCTGGTTGGAGATGCCGAAGACCGGGAACAACTGGTCGATGCCGCCGAGGGGTTCGTGGACGCCCACCCAGAGGAAGTAGCCCCACATCCCGCAGACGATCGCGCTGGTGATGATCAGGCCCGGCTTCCAGCTGACGTCGCGGAAGGGCTTGTAGACGTTGCCGAGGGTGTCCTGGAGCATGAACCGGCCCACGCGCGTGCCGGCGTCCAGCGCGGTCAGGATGAACAGCGAGGCCCCAGATGACGATGGTTCGGGCGTTCGCTGTGCGCACGGGTCGTCCTCCCGTCGTATGCGTTACGGAGGACCGTAGGACAGGTGGTGTGACCTGCGCTACACCGCGGACGGGCTCATGCCTCGGGGCCCGCTCTTCACGCCGCGGGCCCCGCTCTTCACGCCGAGAGGCCTCGCATCGCTCTACTCCTCGGGCCGCTTGAGCCGGGCCACGAACTTGTAGCGGTCGCCGCGGTACACCGAGCGCACCCACTCCACCGGCTTGCCCTCCCGGTCCAGCGAGTGCCGGGACAGCATCAGCATCGGCAGGCCGACGTCGGTGCCGAGGAGACCGGCCTCCCTCGGGGTGGCCAGCGAGGTCTCGATGGTCTCCTCGGCTTCCGCGAGATGGACGTCGTAGACCTCGGCGAGCGCGGTGTAGAGGGACGTGTACTTGACCAGGCTGCGGCGCAGGGCCGGGAAGCGCTTGGCGCTCAGGTGGGTGGTCTCTATGGCCATCGGCTCGCCGTTGGCCATGCGCAACCGCTCGATGCGCAGGACCCGGCCGCCGGGGGTGATGTCGAGCAGCTCGGCGAGCCGGTCGTCGGCGGTGATGTAGCCGATGTCCAGCAGTTGCGAGGTGGGTTCGAGGCCCTGGGCGCGCATGTCCTCGGTGTACGAGGTGAGTTGCAGCGCCTGCGACACCTTCGGCTTGGCGACGAACGTGCCCTTGCCCTGGATCCGCTCCAGCCGGCCCTCGACCACCAGCTCCTGAAGGGCCTGGCGCACCGTCGTGCGGGAGGTGTCGAACTCCGCGGCCAGCGTGCGCTCGGGCGGGACCGGTGTGCCGGGCGGCAGGGTCTCCGTCATGTCGAGCAGATGCTTCTTCAGGCGGTAGTACTTGGGCACGCGTGCGGTACGGACGGGTGTCCCGCTCTCGTTCTCCGCACTGCTGACCTCAGTGCTCATGGTCCGCCTTCCCGGCTCACGTACCGACACGACCGACGTCCGCCGGTCACGGCTCACATCGTGGCACGACCGCGCGCGAGAGGTTCCCCGCACGCTCCGTGATCCCCCCTGTATACCGTCGGCGCCCCCGATGGTCTAGTCCATGAAGGTCATGTGGTCTACCTCGGAGTGGGTGATGGAGCCGCTGTTTTCGAGGGGTTCTTACTTAAAGGTTCCTGCATATGTAGGTCCCATAACGGCTGGTCGGGCCGTAAACGAGACCCTTGACACGTCCTATGGTCTGGGCCAAGCTCCCCGGTACTGGTCTACACCATTGGTCCAGGTCCCGGCCCCAGGGCGGTACGTCAGTCACCGCGGGGACGAGGGGGGTTTGTGGCATCCCTGAGGAGGGTGGCGTGAAGCGCAAGCTGATATCCGCGATCGGTGTCGCGGCGATGATGGTCTCCATTGCGGCGTGCGGGGGCGACAAGGGCGACGAGGGCAAGTCCGGCGCGGACGGCTTCGCGGGCCAGACGCTCACGGTCTGGGTGATGGACGGCTCCTCGCCGGACCAGTGGCAGAAGGACGTCACCGCCGCCTTCGAGGCGAAGACCAAGGCGAAGGTCAAGTTCGAGATCCAGCAGTGGAACGGTATCCAGCAGAAGCTGACCACCGCCCTGTCCGAGGAGAACCCGCCCGACGTCTTCGAGATCGGCAACACCCAGACCCCGGCCTACGCCAAGACCGGCGGCCTCGCCGACCTGGCCGACCTCAAGTCGGAGATCGGCGGCGAGTGGACGGAGTCGCTGAACAACTCCTCGGTCTTCGAGGGCAAGCAGTACGCGGCGCCGTGGTACTTCGCCAACCGCGTCGTCCTCTACAACAAGAAGGTCTGGGCCGACGCCGGCATCAAGGACACGCCCAAGACCCGCGACGAGTTCTACGACGCCCTGAAGACGATCGGCGAGAAGACCGACGCCGAGCCGATCTACCTGCCCGGCCAGAACTGGTACCACTTCGTCGGCCTGGTGGTCGGCGAGGGCGCCGAACTGGTCAAGAAGGACGGCGACAAGTACGTCTCCAACCTCGACGACCCGAAGGTCGCCGCCGCCGCGGAGACCTACAAGAAGTTCCAGGCCCTCTCCAAGGCGCCCAAGGACAAGGACGAGGCCACCCCGCAGCAGGGTGAGGTCTTCGGCAAGGGCAACGTCGGCGCGTTCATCGGCATGGGCTGGGAAGCCGGCATCGCGATCGAGGCCAACCCGAAGATCGAGAAGGAGATCGGCTACTTCACCATTCCCGGTGCCACGGCCGAGAAGCCCGAGGGTGTCTTCCTCGGCGGCTCCAACCTCGCGGTCGCCGCGGGCAGCCAGAAGCAGGAGCTCGCCAAGGAGTTCCTGAAGATCGCCCTGAGCGACAAGTACGAGGGCCAGCTGGCCAAGCTCAACGGCGTCATCCCCAACAAGGAGTCGCTGCAGACCAACCTGAAGGGCAACGCAGCCGCCGAGGCCGCCGCGCCGGCCGCAGCGGGCGGTGGCACCACGCCGCTGATCCCGGAGTGGGCCGCGGTCGAGAACGCGCCCAACCCGATCAAGACCTACCTCACCGCCGTGCTGAACGGTAAGTCCCCGGCCGAGGCCGCCAAGCAGGTCGAGGGCGAGTTCAACAAGCGTCTGGCGCAGCAGCAGTAACGAGCGCCCCAGCCGGGGCGGCGGCCGGCCCCAGTGGCAGGCCCCGCCCCGGCGATCGTACGTAGGTCGAGAAGAGAGATCGCGAGCATGACCGTGCAGACCGAACGGCCGCCCTCCGGTCCGGTGGAGATCCGCAAGCCGGACGGCGGGTCACCTCCCAGGCCCACGCGGCGCGGCGACGCCCTCGCCCCGTATCTGCTGCTGTTGCCGGCCTGCGTGGCCACCGTGCTGCTGCTCGGCTGGCCGCTGCTGAAGGACGTCCTGCTGTCCTTCCAGAACCTCAACATGGCGCAGCTGATCCAGCACGTCACCGAGTGGAACGGCATCGACAACTACAAGGAGACCCTCACCGGAGGGGACTTCTGGCGGGTCACCCTGCGCTCGATCCTGTTCACGGCGGTCAACGTCGTCCTGATCATGATCTTCGGCGCCCTGATCGGCCTGTTGCTCGCCCGTCTCGGCAGGCGGATGCGGGTCCTGCTGATGATCGGGCTCGTGCTGGCCTGGGCGATGCCCGTGGTCGCCGCGACCACGGTCTACCAGTGGCTGTTCGCCCAGCGCTTCGGCGTCGTCAACTGGGTGCTCGACAAGCTCGGCTGGCACTCCATGGCGGACTACAGCTGGACCAGCAGCCAGATGTCGACGTTCTTCGTCGTCACCCTGCTGATCGTCTGGATGTCGATCCCCTTCGTCGCGCTCAACCTCTACGCCGCGACCACCACCATCCCGGACGAGCTCTACGAGGCCGCCGCCCTCGACGGGGCCGGTGCCTGGCGGATCTTCAGCACCGTCACGTTCCCGTTCCTGCGGCCGTTCCTCTACGCCACCACGTTCCTGGAGATCATCTGGGTCTTCAAGGCGTTCGTGCAGGTCTTCGCCTTCAACGGCGGCGGCCCCGACCGGCTCACCGAGATCCTGCCCGTCTACGCCTACGTCGAGGGCGTCGGCAACCAGCACTACGGCATGGGTGCGGCGATCGCCGTCCTGACCATCCTGATCCTGCTCGCTCTGACCGCGTACTACCTGCGGATCGTGCTCAAGCAAGAGGAGGACGAGCTGTGAAGCGCTCGCTCTTCGGCCGCGTGTGGCCCAACGTCACGGCCGTCGTCCTGTTCATCGGCTTCGTCTTCCCCGTGTACTGGATGTTCGTCACGGCGTTCAAGCCGACCGGCGACATCATCTCGGAGACCCCGGTCTGGTTCCCGACCGACATCACCTTCGAGCACTTCAGGACCGCGACGGACGCCGACAACTTCTGGACGTTCGTCACCAACTCGTTGGTCGTCACGGTGCTCGCGGTCGTCTTCTCGCTGCTCATCGCGCTCGCCGGGGCCTTCGCGCTGGCCCGGATGCGGTTCAGGGGACGGCGTGGCTTCATCGTCGGCTTCATGATGGCGCAGATGGCGCCGTGGGAAGTCATGATCATCGCGATCTACATGATCGTGCGGGACGCGTCGATGCTGAACAGCCTGGTTCCGCTGACGCTCTTCTACACCATGATGATCCTGCCCTTCACCATCCTGACGCTGCGCGGCTTCGTCGCCGCGGTACCCCGGGAGCTGGAGGAGTCGGCGATGGTCGACGGCTGCACCCGCGGCCAGGCCTTCCGCAAGGTCATCTTCCCGCTGCTCGCGCCGGGCCTGATGGCCACCTCGATGTTCGGCTTCATCACCGCGTGGAACGAGCTCCCGCTCGTCCTGGTCGTGAACAAGGAGGCCGGGGCCCAGACGCTGCCGCTGTGGCTCACCAGCTTCCAGACCGTCTTCGGGAACGACTGGGGGGCGACCATGGCGGCGTCCTCGCTGTTCGCGATCCCGATTCTGATCCTCTTCGTCTTCCTGCAGCGCAAGGCGGTCAGTGGTCTGACCGCCGGCGCCGTGAAGGGATAACGCCCTCGATGACCACCTTCGCCAGCGACACCGACACACTGACACGTGACGCGCTGACGGTCCTCCAGCCCGGCTTCACCGGCACGGCGGCGCCCGACTGGCTGCTGCGCCGCCTCGGCGAGGGCCTCGCCTCCGTCGGACTGTTCGGCCGCAACATCTCCTCGCCCGACCAGCTCGCCGCCCTGACCGCCCAGTTGCGCGCGGAACGCGACGACGTCCTGGTCGCCATCGACGAGGAGGGCGGTGACGTCACGCGCCTGGAGGTGCGGACGGGCTCCTCCTTCCCCGGCAACCACGCGCTCGGCGCGGTGGACGACGTGGAGCTGACGCGGGAGGTGGCCGCCGAACTGGGGCGGCGCCTCGCCGCCTGCGGGGTGAACTTCAACTGGGCCCCGTCGGCGGACGTGAACTCCAACCCCGACAACCCCGTCATCGGCGTCCGCTCGTTCGGCGCCGACCCGGCGCTGGTCGCCCGGCACACCGCGGCGTACGTCACCGGCCTCCAGTCGGCGGGCGTCGCGGCCTGCACGAAGCACTTCCCCGGCCACGGCGACACCAACGTCGACTCGCATCACGCCGTGCCCCGCATCGACGCGGACCCGGCCGTGCTCGGCGACCGGGAACTGGCTCCGTTCCGCGCCGCGATCGCCGCGGGCACGCGGGCGGTGATGAGCGCCCACATCCTCGTCCCCGCGCTGGACCCGGACCGCCCGGCGACGCTCTCGGGCAAAGTGCTCACCGAACTGCTGCGCGGTGACCTCGGCTACGACGGCCTGATCGTCACCGACGGCATGGAGATGCAGGCCATCTCCGCCACCTACGGCATCGAGCGCGGCAGCGTCCTCGCCGTCGCGGCCGGCGCCGACGCCATCTGCGTGGGCGGCGGCCTGGCCGACGACGAGACGGTACGGCGGCTGCGCGACGCCCTCGTGGCGGCGGTGCGCGCCGGTGAGCTTCCCGAGGAGCGGCTGGCGGACGCGGCGGAACGGGTCCGCAAGCTGGCGGCGTGGTCGGCGTCGGCATCGACGATGGCGGGCGCGCGGTCGGTAGTGGCCGCGGGAGTGCCCGAGGTGACCGGCGAGGTGGGCCTGCGTGCGGCCAGGCGGGCGGTGAAGGTCACCGTCACCGGGACCGAAGCCTTCACGCCGCTCACCGCGCCCCCTTACGTCGCCGCCCTGACCCCCGTCGCCAACATCGCCGTCGGCGACGAGACCCCGTGGGGCGTGACGGCGGCGCTCACCGCCCTGCTCCCCGGCACGGAAGCCGGCACGTTCGGCGGGCAGGAGGCGGGCAGCGCCGCCCTCGCCGCGGCGGGGGAGCGGCGCATCGTGGCGGTCGTCCGCGACGAGCACCGGCACGCTTGGATGGCCGAGGCGCTCGACACGCTCCTGCGGGTTCGGCCGGACACGATCGTGGTCGAGATGGGCGTTCCGCAGGCGGATCCCCGGGGCGCGCTGCACATCGCGACGTACGGCGCGGCCCGGGTGTGCGGCCGGGCTGCGGCGGAGGTCATTGCGGGGGTGTGAGTCGGGCGTCAGACGTGAGGCGTGAGCGGCGCGGCGAGCCGCGCCGCTCCTCCTTTGGACGTCCTGCCCGCAAGAGAGGAGGATCGAAGGAGGGGAGTCCGCACCTGGGCCGTGCCCGGAGGTGATGACGCGATGACATCCCCCACTCGACGCTCACGTCGACCGACCAAGGCCTTCGGCGCGAGAGCGGCGCCGCGGGCGATGGGCGCCGCCGACGTGGGAATCCTTCTGCTGCGGCTCGCGGCGGGCCTGATCCTGGCGGGCAGCGGCTCGCAGAAGCTGTTCGGCCTGTTCGGCGGAGCGGGCCTGGACGCCACGGCGAAGGACTTCGCCGCGCAGGGGTACGAGCCGGGCACTTTCTTCGCCGCCCTGGCGGGAGCCTCCGAGCTGCTCGGCGGCCTGGGACTGGCGGTCGGGCTGCTCACCCCGCTGGCCGCGGCGGCCGCGATCGGGGTGATGTTCAACGCCATGACGGTGGCGCCCCAGTACAGCCTGTGGCCTGCCGGGCCCCCGTCGTTCGCCTACCCCATGCTCATCTGCGTCGCCGCCGTCACCATCGCCGCCGTGGGCCCCGGCCGCATCTCCCTCGACACCTTCTTCCCCTGGCGCGACGGCGGCTGGGTCCCGTTCTGCGTGGCGCTCGGGCTGGGAGTGCTCGGCGGCGCACTCGTTCTGGCGCTGTGAGGCGTGCGGGGGCCGGGCGTGGGGGCGGGGTGTGTGAGGTGAGGCGCGCGGGGCGTGGGACGGCCCCCTCCGGGCATGAGGCCCCGGGGCGGTCACCACGCCACGTGGTCGGCTAGATCCCCTGCCAGTCCGGCTTGTTGGCGTAGGTGTGCCGGAAGTAGTCCGCCAGCTTCAGCTTGGACGCCGCGGCCTCGTCGACGACCACGGTGGCATGCGGATGCAACTGCAACGCCGAGGCCGGGCACACCGCCGCGACCGGCCCCTCCACCGTCGCCGCGACCGCGTCCGCCTTGCCCTCGCCCGTGGCCAGCAGCACCAGGTGCCGCGCCTCCAGGATCGTCCCGATGCCCTGCGTGATGACGTGGTGCGGCACCTGGTCGATGTCGCCGTCGAAGAACCGCGCGTTGTCGACCCGGGTCTGCTCGGTCAGCGTCTTGATCCGGGTCCGCGAGGCGAGCGAGGAGCACGGCTCGTTGAACCCGATGTGCCCGTCGGTCCCGATCCCCAGCAGCTGCAGATCCACACCGCCGGCCTCGGTCAGCGCCGCGTCGTACGCCGCGCACGCGCCCGGGATGTCCTCGGCGGTCCCGTCCGGGCCCATGAACGCGTCCATCCCGATCCCGAGCGGCTCCAGCACCTCACGCCGCAGCACCGACCGGTACGACTCCGGGTGTTCCGCCGGCAGCCCCACGTACTCGTCGAGCTGGGCTATCCGCGCCCGTGAGATGTCCACGGCACCGGACCGCACCTTCGCCGCCAGCGCCTGGTAGATGGGCAGCGGCGTCGAACCGGTGGCCACGCCGAGCAGGGCGCCCGGCTTGCGGCCGAGCAGCTGCGCCGTGGCCTCGGCGATCAGCTCGCCGCCCGCCTCGGCGTCGGGAACGATGACAACTTCCACGCTGGGCCTGCCGATCTGAAGAGGGGACTCGAAGGGCACCCGGAAGGGGCCATGTGGTTTAGACCAATCTAACAGAGAGGTGTGCCCCGTCCCAGGCGGAGACAAGCCTCCGCGGGTGCGCCTGGACGCAGTGGGAACGGCCGGTGAAGGCAGGCCGGGACCCAGGTGAAGACGCGCCCCCGGAGGCGTCCTTGGGGAGGCGTGAGCTGCCGTGGGGGAGTGGAATGGTGCCAGCCCGGTGCCCACAGCCGACGCAGCCGACGCCGACGCGGAGGAGCCGCCATGACCGCCCCCGTCCCGTACCCCCACGACCCCCATGCTCCCCACGCCCCCCACAGCGAGATCCCCGGCCGGATCATGGCGCGGGAGATGGGCGAGCAGCCCGCGGTGCTGCGCCGGATCCTGGAGAAGGGTGCTCCCGTGATCCGCCAGGTGGCCCAGGACATCGCCGCCCGCGCACCCCGCTTCGTCCTGCTGACCGCCCGTGGCACCTCCGACCACGCCGCCCTCTACGCCAAGTACCTCCTGGAGGTCCGCCTCGGCCTGCCCTGCGGCCTCACCTCCATGTCCACCTTCACGGCCTACGGCGCCCGCCCCGACCTCACCGACGTGCTCGTCGTCACCGTCAGCCAGTCGGGCGGCTCGCCGGACCTGGTCGCCTCGACCCGGGCCGCCCGCGAGGCGGGCGCGATCACCCTCGCCGTGACCAACAACCCGGACTCTGCGCTGGCCGGCGTCGCCGAGTACCACCTCGACATCCTGGCCGGACCGGAGAAGGCGCTCCCCGCCACCAAGACCTACACGGCCTCCCTCCTCGCGCTCTACCTCTTCGTCGAGGGCCTGCGCGGCGGCGGCGGTGCCCCGGCCCAGGGGCTGCCCGACCTCGCCGGGCACCTGCTCGCCCGGCACGACGAGGTCCGCACCCTGGCCGCCCGCTACCGCTTCGCCGAGCGCATGGTGATCACCTCCCGCGGCTTCGGCTATCCCACGGCCAAGGAAGCCGCCCTGAAGCTGATGGAGACCAGCTACATCCCGGCCCTCGCCTACTCGGGCGCCGACCTGCTGCACGGTCCGCTCGCGATGGTCGACAACGTCTCGCCGGTCATCGCGGTCGTCACCGACGGCAGGGGAGGGGAGGCGCTCCAGCCCGTCCTCGACCGGCTGCGCGGGCGGGGCGCCGACCTGGTCGTGGTCGGGCCCAGGAGCCAGGTCGAGCGTGCCTCCGCCGGTTTCGTCCTGCCCACCGAGGGCGTCGCCGAGGAGGTCCAGCCCGTCCTGGAGATCATCCCGCTCCAGCTCCTGGCCTACGAGGTCACGATCGCCCGCGGCCAGGACCCGGACGCGCCCCGGGCGCTGGCGAAGGTGACGGAGACGCGCTGAGCGGCGGCCAGTGCCCCGCGCCCCGGTCCGCCACACCGGCGCGCTGAGCCAGGGCATGTCCCACAGGCGCGCGACGGCGCGAGCCGTGCGCAACTGGAGGCTCTCGCGGAAATAGCCATGGCCATCTGGCCCCGCACGTGAGCCGGGCGGGTTAGGCTGCGAAGCGCCAACTCCACACAGTCTTCAACAACAAAATCGCCACCGACGCATGGACACGAGTAGTGGTCTAGTCCACAATGCGTGGGAGGCGCGTAGAAACGATGAGCCTCCGTCTTCCCCGCACAGGAGGACGGACCGAGGAACCGGTGCTCTCTGCCCTGACTGCCCCGGCTCCTCATCCTTCGGCCGACCGGGACCGCACACCCCGTGGCCGATGCTGCTCCGGGCTGCGGTGCCGGGAGGGTTGAGGGTCCCTCCCAGGCGCCGCGGCCCGCGGGTGTTTTGGGCCCCGTACAGACACTTTTAGGACCTGGACAAACCGCCGGGTACGCTCGCAGACGTGCCCTCCATGAACGAACTGGTCCGCCAGCACACCGCCCTCGACGACTCCGATCTCGAGTGGCTCCACCTGCTGGTCTCGGAGTGGCAACTGCTCTCCGACCTCTCCTTCGCCGACCTGGTCCTGTGGGTCCCCACCCGCGACGGCACGCGCTACGTCTCCGTCGCCCAGATGCGGCCGAACACCGGCCCCACCTCCTACCAGGACGACATGGTCGGCCACCTCGTCCCGCGCGGCCGCCGCCCCATGCTGGACGCGGCGCTGGACGAGGGCCGGATCGTGCGCGAGGGCGACCCGGAGTGGCGCGAGGAGGTCCCGGTCCGGGTCGAGTCCATTCCGGTACGACGGGACGGGCGCGTCCTCGGTGTCATCGCCCGCAACACCAACCTCCTGACCGTGCGCACCCCGAGCCGTCTCGAACTGACGTACCTCCAGAGCGCCTCGGACCTGGCGCAGATGATCGCGGCCGGCGCCTTCCCCTTCGCGAACCAGCAGGTCGACATGGACGCCTCGCCCCGTGTCGGCGACGGCCTGATCCGGCTCGACGCGGACGGCCTCGTCCAGTACGCCTCTCCCAACGCGCTCTCCGCCTACCACCGCATGGGTCTCGCCGCCGACCTCGTCGGCCACCATCTCGGCCGTACGACGGCCGAACTCGCCCCGAGCAGGGGCCCCGTCGACGAGGCGCTGGCCAAGGTGGCCAGCGGCTGGGCGCCGCGCGAGTTCGAGATCGAGGCCCACGACGGGGTCATCCAGTTCCGGGCCATTCCGCTCAAGCCCAAGGGCACCCGCATCGGTTCCCTCGTCCTGCTCCGGGACGTCACCGAACTACGCCGCCGCGAGCGGGAGTTGATCACCAAGGACGCCACCATCCGGGAGATCCACCACCGGGTGAAGAACAACCTGCAGACGGTGGCCGCGCTGCTGCGCCTCCAGGCCCGGCGCATCGAGTCCGAGCGCGGCCGCGCGGCCCTCGAAGAGGCGGTACGCCGGGTCGGCTCGATCGCCATCGTGCATGAGACGCTGTCTCAGAACCTGGACGAGCGGGTCGAGTTCGACGAGATCGCCGACCGCGTACTGGCGATGGTCGCCGAGATCTCACCCGGCAAGGTCGCCGGCCGGCGAACCGGCCGCTTCGGCATCCTCGACGCCGAGGTCGCCACCCCGCTGTCCATGGTGCTCACCGAGGTGCTGCAGAACGCGCTGGAGCACGGCTTCCGCGAAGGCGACACCGGCACGGTCGAGGTGTCGGCGGTGCGCGGCGGTACGACGAAGGACACCCGCCTGCTGGTCACGGTGCAGGACGACGGCGTCGGCCTGCCCGAGGGCTTCGACCCGCACACCTCCGGCAATCTCGGCCTCCAGATCGTACGGACGCTCGTGGAGGGCGAGTTGGGCGGTACGTTCGACATGGTCCCGGCGCCGGAGCGCGGCACGCAGGTCGTCCTGGACATCCCGGTACGCACACAGAAGTGACCGACTTCCGCGGTGAACAGAGGCGGGACGGCAAAGCCGGTTCACGTGGTGCGGGCTTCACCGGGCACAGCAAAAAGTCCCGGACCAGGAGGTCCGGGACCAGTCGCTCGCTGCGATGGGGTTCCCCATGCCCTTGGGGCTGTGGGGGAGCTTCGGGGGTACTGCGCGCTGCGGCTCGGGGGCGGGAGATGCGTACTCGCTGTACGCGCCGCCAAGCTCAGGCTGTCAGCGGGGTGGGTATGTCAGGCGGAGGCCTGACGAGCCCGGTTGCGGGCGGCGCGGCGCTTCATGGCGCGGCGCTCGTCCTCGCTGAGACCACCCCAGACGCCGGAGTCCTGGCCGGACTCGAGCGCCCACTGCAGACACTGCTCCATCACAGGGCAGCGACGGCAGACGGCCTTGGCTTCCTCGATCTGCAGCAGCGCAGGACCGGTGTTGCCGATGGGGAAGAAGAGCTCGGGGTCTTCCTCGCGGCAAACGGCGTTGTGACGCCAGTCCATGGCTGCTACCTCTCCTTGGTATTACGTGAAGATTGCTTGTGAATGTGAACGCTTTCACGAATCCCTCAACAAGTGAAGGGCCGACCACCGAGTCTTCCTCGGCGTGGTCCTTGGTTGGTGAGGGGTTCCGGTGATCTGTGGAGGCCGGTGTTGCGGGCCGTCCCGATCGCCATGTAGAGACTCGCAAACCTCGGCGACGGATACAACCCCTTCCAGAAAGTTTTTTTTGATTCCTCGGTGTCGACTAGGTCACAGCCGTACTTCCATGGGGTGGATCCTGGCCTAAACGTTCGAGTGAAAGGACTTTGGCCCCTTCTGCTCACACAATCACACGCAGTGCACGGCGTACGCCTGTGAACGTCACGCTGGTGCGCAGCCCCAGGTGGTCACCGTCCATCTGAAGGGGTAGCGGCGCCTTCGAATGCAAGGTGAACTCATCCAGATCGTGCAAGGACACGGCATGCCTGCCCTGAGGTCCCCGCTCGGGGGACGAAGTGAGCAACTGGGTGCCATAACGGGCGACCGAGGCCGTGGACATCCGGCTGAGACCGAACACATCGAGTCCGGTGTCGAACGAGGCTTTGGGTGAGGCGTACATCGGGCGGTTGCCGAGGAACGTCCACGGGGCGGTGTTCGACGCTATGCACAGCAGCAGATCCGTCACGGCGTCCTCGCCCGGCCGCTCCATGGTGATCGTGCCCTGCCGGCGGCTCGGCTCGCCCAGCAACTGGCGCAGCACCTGGCGCACGTAGAGCGCGTGCGTCGACCTCCTGCCGCGCTCGCGCTGCTGCTCGACCCGGCCGACGACGCCGGCGTCGAAGCCGAGTCCGGCGTTGAAGGTGAACCAGCGGGACGGCACAGCCTCGTCCTCGGTGCCCGGTGTGCCTGAGGTCAGACCGAGTCCGACGGTGCGCTCGCCACCGTCACGCAGGGCGTCCAGCAGCGCGCCGGTCGCCTCGACGGCGTCGTTGGGCAGACCCAGGGCACGGGCGAAGACATTGGTGGAACCGCCGGGGACCACGGCGAGGCCGGGGACGTGGCCGGGTGCGGGGCCGTTGTGCAGCAGGCCGTTGACGACCTCGTTGACCGTGCCGTCGCCGCCGAGGGCGACCACGAGGTCGATGTCATCGCTCTCCGCCGCCTGCCGGCCCAGGTCGCGCGCGTGTCCGCGGTACTCGGTGGTGACCGCCTCCAGCTTCATCTCGCTCGCCAGCGCATGAATCAGGACATCGCGCGTACGTGCGCTTGTGGTGGTTGCCGCCGGATTGACCACGAGAAGTGCACGCATGACTCGCAGGGTACCTACTGGGTGGTACCGGGCACAGGCCGGACCGGTGATCCGGCGGAGATCGACGCGTGAGCCTGGACACGGGTGACCGGATCCGTGCGCAAGGTCGGGCCCTGGGGTCTTCCGGGGCGGGGGAGGGGCGAGGGCTACCCTTCTGGCGTGAGCTCTGAGCAGAACCCCACCCCCGATTCCGAGGCCGCCGCAGAGGCCGGTCCCCGTCCCGTCCGGCTGACGGTGGCCGCGGCGCTGGCCGCGCTGGAGGGGCTCGCGTTGGTGGTCGGCGGGGTCTGGATCCTCGTCCTCGGACTGACCGGGCACCCGGACGACCGGCAGCAGGCCGTCACCGGGGGCGTCACGCTGATGGTGCTCGCGCTGCTCCCGCTGCTCGCCGCGCGCGGACTGCTCGCGCGGCGCAGCTGGAGCCGCGGCCCGGCCGTCATCACGCAGATCATCTCGCTGCCCGTGGCCTACAACCTCCTGCAGGCCGACAGCATGGCCATCCCGGGCGGCATCGCCCTGGCGGCGGCCGCGGTCGCGTCCCTGATCCTGCTCCTCAACCCGGAGACGACCCAGGCCCTCGGGATCCGGGGGCCCGGCAACGCCGGGAAGTAGCAGGCGGGGGCCCGGGCCGGGCGGATTCCGCAGCGCCGCGCCTTGGCCGGCCCGGGGATTTCGCGCTGTTCCCGCGTCGGTGATTTCCCTGCGGGCGGGCCATGCCGTTCAGGGGGCGGGGTATCCGCACGGCCGGGGAGGCAGGCGCCGATGGAACAGGTGTCGGCTCCCACGCAGGCAACCGGGTCATGTGGTGGGTGGTGATCGCCCGAAAAGCCGCGATGCGCTGTTCACGCCGGCGGCCATGCTCCGCGCGGTCGCCGGCCGCGCCGTGCACGGGGGCGCGAATTCCCGCGCGGCAGGGCCGGGAGGCGTACGGATCGCGCGGACGGCGTTTCCCTTGCCGTCGGCGATTCCCGCGCCGGGTGCCCCGCCTACTCCTCCACCAGCAGCTTCTCCCGCAGCTGGGCCAGGGTGCGGGCCAGCAGGCGGGAGACGTGCATCTGGGAGATGCCGACCTCCTGCGCGATCTGCGACTGGGTCATGTTGCCGAAGAAGCGCAGCAGCAGGATCCGCTTCTCCCGGGGTGGCAGATCCTCCAGGAGCGGCTTGAGCGACTCCCGGTACTCCACGCCCTCCAGCGCCTCGTCCTCCGCGCCGAGCGTGTCGGCGACGGCCGGGGACTCGTCGTCGGTGTCGGGGACGTCCAGCGACAGCGTGGAGTACGCGTTGGCGGACTCCAGGCCTTCCAGGACCTCCTCCTCCGAGATCGCCAGCTTCTCGGCGAGCTCGTGGACCGTGGGGGAGCGGCCGTGCAGCTGCGAGAGCTCCGCGGTCGCCGTGGTCAGCGACAGGCGCAGCTCCTGGAGGCGGCGCGGCACGCGCACCGCCCAGCCCTTGTCGCGGAAGTGCCGCTTGATCTCGCCGACGACCGTCGGGGTCGCGTACGTCGAGAACTCGACGCCGCGGTCCGGGTCGAAACGGTCGACCGACTTGATCAGGCCGATGGTGGCGACCTGGGTCAGGTCGTCCAGCGGCTCGCCGCGGTTGCGGAAGCGGCGCGCGAGGTGCTCGACGAGCGGCAGATGCATCCGGACCAGCTGGTTGCGCAGCTCGGCGTACTCCGGGCTGCCCTCCTTCAGCCCGCGCAGCTCCACGAACAGGGCGCGTGCGCCACTGCGGTCCTGCGGGTGGTGGTGCGTGAACTGTGCGCTGCGCGTGGCCGCCGGGTCGGGCGTGGCATGCGCGTCGTGCTGTGCGTCGGGCACGTTCTGCACGTCCTGCTCCGCGTATCGCTCGTGCTCGCTCATCGTCCCGCCCGTCGCCCTTCCCCGAGCCCTCGTCTCCGCTCGGACAGGGGACACTCCGATCCGCCGTTGCGGAGGTGCACTCTGCACGGCACCCTCCTGATCCCGCTGCCCGTCGTCCAGGAAGCCGGCCTCCGTCGTGTCGGAGTCGTCCTCCGGATGCGGCCGGGCCTGCTCGGGGATGCCGTCGATGTCGTCCGCCATGTGACGGGCACCGATCGGACCGTCTCCCGAGCTCTCGGCGCCGCTCGAGCCGGGGACGCCTCCGGGCGCCCCGGCCGGCAGCTCCCGTGTGCCGCGCTCTTCGTCCCGCACCGGCCCGTCCCCGTTCCTCACGCCGGCCCGGGTCCCGCGCCGCGCTGTTTGTAGAGGCTGATCGAAACGGTTTTGTCGTCGTCCACGGCGGAGGAGACCTTGCCTGCCAGGGCGGACAGCACGGTCCAGGCGAAGGTGTCCCGCGAAGGGGCGTGACCGTCGGTCGTGGGCGCCGAGACGGTCACCTCCAGCGAGTCGTCGACGAGCCGGAAGACACAGCTGAGCACCGAGCCGGGCACGGCCTGCTGGAGCAGGATCGCGCAGGCCTCGTCCACCGCGATGCGCAGGTCCTCGATCTCGTCGAGGGTGAAGTCCAAACGGGCTGCGAGGCCGGCCGTGGCCGTCCGCAGCACCGACAGGTAGGCACCCGCGGCCGGCAGCCGGACTTCCACGAAGTCCTGGGTCGCGGGCTCGCCTGCGATCTGGGACACCCTCACCTCCAAGGTGGTACAAGCTCTACGGGGCCGAGGGTCGCCCCTCGGGGTAACGCGAAGTGTGTTCAGCGGTGACGCTACCGCGCTCGGAACCTACCTGTCCCCGGGACCCCAACCCCTTGCTGTCACTCATAGTAAACACATGAATACGCACAGTGGCTAGAGGGTGGGCGCCCCCAATTGGGAAGAGCGCGCGCCGGGTTGACGTACCCAGACGTCAGACGCTCGAACCGTCGGTCCGGACGTCACGAATCGGTCACGCCAGGACGTGGTCCACGAAGCACCATCGCCAATTCTCCCCTGGTTCGAACGTCCGCATCACCGGATGACCGGACTGCTTGAAATGCTCGGTCGCGTGCCGCCCTTCGGAGGAGTCGCAGCAGCCGACGTGGCCGCAGGTGAGGCACAACCGCAGCTGCACCGGATGCGAGCCGTCCGCCAGGCACTCGGGGCAGGTGTCCGTCCGGGCCTCGGGTTCCGGGTGCGGCAGCTCGTCGGCGTGCGTGCACTGTTTCATGATTGCCAGGTTACGACGGGCGCGCGGAACGCCGCGCGGAAAACGAGGGTGGGTTGGATCCATGGACGTGATGCCACTGCTGTTGCTGGTGGCGGGCAGCGCCGCGATCGCCGCGGCAGGCCGGCGTACCCCGGTACCGGCGCCGCTGCTGCTGGTCGCGGCCGGACTCGTGCTGTCGTACGTGCCCGGAGTCCCGGACTACCACCTCGACCCGCACGTCGTGCTGCCGCTGATCCTGCCGCCGTTGCTGCACACCGCGGCCACCGACAGCTCCTACCTCGACCTGCGGGCGCAACTGCGGCCGGTCGCGCTGCTGTCGGTCGGGTACGTGCTCTTCGCGACCTGCGTGGTCGGCTGGGCCGCCTATGTCATCGTCCCGGGCCTGCCGCTGACCGCGGCGCTGGTGCTGGGCGCCGTGGTGGCGCCGCCGGACGCGGTCGCGGCCACGGCGATCGCCCGCCGTGTCGGGCTGCCGTCCCGGATCACCACGATCCTCCAGGGGGAGTCCCTGGTGAACGACGCCACCGCGATCACCGCCTACCGCGTCGCCCTGGCGGCCGCCGTCGGCGAGGGCGCGACCTGGGCCGGTGGCATCGCCGAGTTCCTGGTCGCGGCGATCGGCGGCATCGTCGTCGGCCTCGTCCTCATGGTTCCGATCCACTGGCTGCGCACCCATCTCAGGGAGCCGCTCCTCCAGAACACCCTCTCCCTGCTGATCCCGTTCGTCGCGTACGCCGTCGCCGAGGCGGTGCACGCCTCCGGTGTCCTCGCCGTCGTCGTGGTCGCCCTCTACCTCGGGCATCGCGCGTGGGAGGTCGATTTCGCCACCCGGCTCCAGGAGAGCGCGGTCTGGAAGATGGTCGCCTTCGTCCTGGAGTCAGCGGTGTTCGCCCTCATCGGACTCCAACTGCCGGTGGTCCTGGAGGGACTGGGGGAGTACGAGGGCCTGGAGGCCGCCTGGTACGCGGTCGCCGTCTTCCTGGTGGTCGTCGCGACCCGGTTCGTGTGGGTGTATCCGTCGGTCCTCCTGCCCCGGATGCTGTCGGTGCGGATCCGGGAACGGGAGGCGGGTGCCACCGGGGAGACGGGCGCCACCTGGAAGGGCGCGTTCATCATCTCCTGGGCCGGGATGCGGGGCGTGGTCTCGCTCGCCATCGCCTTCTCGATCCCGCAGGTCATGGAGGGCGGGGAGCCCTTCCCCGGCCGCAACCTGATCCTCTTCCTGACCTTCACGACGGTCATCGGCACCCTCGTCCTCCAGGGTCTGAGCCTGCCCCCGCTGATCCGGCTGCTCAAGCTGCCCGGCCGGGACGTCCAGGCCGAGACGCTCGCCGAGGCCAACGCCCAGGCGCAGGCCTCCCGGGCCGCCGAGCGGCGCCTCGACGAACTCCTCGCCGACGAGCGCAACGCCCTGCCCGAACCGCTCGCCGCCCGGCTGCGCGCGGTCATGGAACGCCGCCGCAACGCCGTCTGGGAGCGTCTCGGGCAGTCCAACCCCATCACCGGCGAGACAGCCGACGACACTTATCGCCGCCTGGCCAGGGACATGATCAGCGCCGAGCGTGAGGTGTTCGTCAGGCTCCGCGACGGTCGCTTCATCGACGACGAGATGCTGCGGACGCTGTTGCGCCGCCTGGACCTGGAGGAGGCGGCGGCGTACCGCGAGACGACGTAGCGGGAGCTCCTGGTCGGAGCGAGGGGGGACGGCCTGGTCACGGGAAGGGGCGGCCGGTGATGACGGCCGCCACCGTGCTCCCGCGCGCGAAGGTTCCCTCCTCGGCGAGGGTGACAAGTCCGTACAGCATTTTGGCGACATACAGACGCTCGACGGGCAGCCCGTGCCGGTCCTCGAAGTCCGCGGCGAAGGCGTCGAGTTCCGGGGTGGTGCGCGCGTAGCCGCCGAAGTGGAAGCGGTCGTCGAGGTACCAGTCGCCGCGCGGGCCGCCGAAGGTCGCCTCCTGCAAGGTCCGTATCTCCGCGCCGAGGAAGCCGCCTTTGAGCACCGGTATGCCGAGCGCGCGCCGGCCTGGGCCCAGCCCCGCCGCCAGTCCCGCCAGCGTGCCGCCGGTGCCGCAGGCGATGGCCACGACGTCGGCGCGCCCGCCCAGTTCCTCGCCCAGCGCCCGGCAGCCGCGCACGGCCCGGGAGTTGCTGCCGCCCTCGGGGACCACCTGGGCGTCCTCGGCGCCGACCGCGCGCAGCAGGGCGGCGAGGGCGACGGGGTCCGTCTTGCGGCGATACGTCGATCTGTCGATGAAGCGCAGCCGCATGCCGTCGGCCGCGCACCGGGCGAGGGACGGGTTGAGGGGCCGGTCGGCCAGCTCCTGGCCGCGGACCACACCGACGGTCGCAAGGCCGAGGAGGCGGCCCGCGGCGGCGGTGGCGCGCAGGTGGTTGGAGTACGCGCCGCCGAAGGTGAGGATCGGGCGGCCGTGCGCCGCCGTGAGGTTGGGGGCAAGCTTGCGCCACTTGTTGCCGACGAGGTCGGGATGGATCAGGTCGTCGCGCTTCAGCAGCAGCCGTACGCCGTGCCGCTCGAAGCGGTCGTCGCGCACCTCCCGCACCGGGGAGGGGAGCCGCGGGTGCAGGATGGCGAGGGCGTCTGGGCTGGTCACCCGGCCATTGTCGCCCGTGGGCTACTTCAGTCGCTCGGCGATGCGCCCCCGCATCGCGGCCATCGTGAACCCGCGCGGGTCCACCTTTCCCGGCTGCCACTCCAGGTGGCCGATGACCGACCGGTGCGTCCAGCCGTGCTGCCGGCAGATCGCGGCGGACGCCCGCTCGATGGCCTCCAGCTGCACCTCGGGCCAGGGGTCCTTGCCGTCGCCGAGGTTCTCGCACTCGAAGCCGTAGAAGTGGCGGTTGCCGTCGGTGTTCGCCTCGTTGTCCGGCGGCAGCGCCTTCTCCGCGATCACCGCGCGCAGGACGTCGTCGTCGCCGAGACCCGCGTGGTTGGCGCGGCCGTAGCCGACGAGGTGGACCCTGCCGTCCTTGGTGATGACGCCGTGGCACAGCGGGCCGGGCAGGCCCTCGTAGCCCTTGCGGCACAGCTCGACGGTCTGGGCGCTGCCCCGGGTGACGGTGTGGTGGATCATGACGCCGTGCACGGGGGCCCAGGGGCCCTTGTGGTTGCGGTTGTGTTCTCTCCAGTTGCCGACCTCGACGACGGTGAGGCCCTCGTCCCGCAGGCAGTCGAGGAAACGGTTCGCGGACAGGGGTGAGGCCATCGGTGCCTCCTTCGCGGCGCGACGGCCGCCCGGCGCGGCCGCCTCGTACATGCTGCTTGTACCGAATCGGGAAGAAACGGAACCTCTCGTTCGTACAGCGAGCGAGCTTATTCGGCCAAAGCGGTGGTCGGGTGCCGTTCGGAGCGAAACCCGCGCATGCCCAGGGGGAGTTGATCCATTCCCGCTCTTTCGGGTAATAGCACGATCACGGTCCGTGCTGGAAGGCTCTTCCGCGGAGATCGGTGCCCGGGGCAATCCGTTGCCAGGGCATGACCGGGAGGGCAATTCCTTATGTCGGTAGGCGAAGAGGTCCGCACGGAGCAGACCAAGCCGCAGCAGAGCCTCGGCACGGCGGCCGCGCGGAACCTGGCCACCACGACCAAGTCCGTACCCCAGATGCAGGAGATCAGCTCGCGCTGGCTGCTGCGCATGCTGCCGTGGGTGGATGTACAGGGCGGCACGTATCGCGTGAACCGACGGCTCACCTATGCCGTGGGAGACGGACGCATCACCTTCGTGAAGACCGGCGACCGCGTCGAGGTCATCCCCGCGGAGCTGGGCGAACTGCCGGCGCTGCGGTCCTACGAGGACGAGGAGGTGCTGGCCGAACTGTCCCGGCGCTGTGAGCAGCGCGAGATCGCCGCGGGCGAGGTGATCGCCGACTTCGG
>NZ_JBFBJT010000133.1:0-20744 GCF_040686175.1 Streptomyces sp. NPDC086077
ACACACCCGAGCACGAAGCGTCGGGAAGGGAGGTGCCGGGGCAGGACCTTGCGATCCTGGAAGCCGTGTTCGCCCATTCCCCGGGAAGCCCACCCCCTCACCGACCCCGGAGCCGAGCCCCACCCCCACGCCCAGGCCGACCCCGCCACCGACGCCGAGCCCGACCCCGACGCGGGGCCCGACTCGGCCCCCGGCACCCACCCCGCCCCCGCCGCCCGTCTCCTACGAGCTCAGCGAGCTCTCCTACGACGTCACGGGCGACGGCACCGAGCCCGAACTACGACTGAGCGGGAGCAGCTGGGTTTGGCAGCGCCACGGACTGTCGATCGGCGGGACGCGGTACGCGCGCGGGGTGACCGTCCACGCCCGCTCGTCCGTCACCGTCGAGCTCAATCGCCCGTGCACGTCGTACGAGGCCCTGGTGGGCGTCGACGACTCGATGCTGGGCCTGGGCAAGGTCTACTTCTCCGTCTACGCCGACGGCACCCGGCTCTGGAAGTCCGACCTGATCAGGGGTGGGGACGCGGCGACGCCGGTGCGGGTGAACCTGATCGGGCACAGCACGGTGCGCCTGGTCGTGGAACCGCACGGCCACTTCGACGACCTGGCCGTGGCGGACTGGGCGGAGTCGGGGTTCCGGTGCGGGTGAGGCTCATCCGCCGGACGCCAGCGCTCCCCGGCGTGGTGTGATCCCGGCGGGCACCGCACGCGCGCGTGCGGGTGTCCCGGTCCAGCAGGTGCCCCGCCGGGCCAGCAGCCGTCGTAGCCACAGCTCCAGGGACACCAGGTCCGCAAGGCCGTCCAAGGGCAGCGGCTCACCCTGGGTGGCCGCGCGCAGGGCCTTGCGGACGACGCGGGCCTCGACCAGGCCGGCCTCCGCCAGCAGGGGTGTGTCGAACAGCGCCATCAGGGAGTCGACCGCGACCCGGAGACCGGCCCGGGAGGCGGCCGCCGCCGGTGCGTGGGAGGGGGCGCCCCAACCGGGCGGGAGGTCGGTGATGCCGGCGCCCCGCAGGACCCTGCGCAGGATCGCGGCGCGCGCCCCGGGCTGGACCCGCAGGGCCTCCGGCAGGGCGCGGCAGGCCCGGACGACCTGGTTGTCGAGGAACGGCGCGTGCAGGCGCTGGAAGCGGATCTCGGCGGCCTGTTCCAGTACCCGGATGTCGGCCGCCGTGCGGGCGAGGGCGGCCCGCGCACGGAAGTCGCCCGGCCGCTGACCGGGTCCGAGCCCGGCGCCGGAGCGATGGGTGGCCCCTTGCAAGCGAATCGATACTTCTGCCAGTGCCTCCCCTGTCAGCCAGCGGGCGGCCGGACCGGGTCTGGCCCAGGTCAGCGCGGCGAGCGAGGCGCCGACCGCGCCGCCGGGTTCCTCGAAGCGCTTCTGGAGCAGCCGGTCGGCGAGGGTCTCCAGGCCCGATCCGTAGGGCGTGCGGGCGAGCCGCCGGGCCGCCGCGTAGACGCGCGCGGGGACCAGTACGGACCCGTCGGCCTTGGCGAGGGCGGCCACCGGCCGGACCAGATGGCGTCTGCGCCGGTCCATCAGCAGGTCGGCGAGGCGGGCCGGATGGGCGTCCAGCACCTGGCGGGCGCCGTAGCCGGTGAGGTGGTCCGCGCTGCCGGAGGCGAGCCGGGCGCGGTGCCGGACGGCCGTCACCAGGCTGGCGCCGGGCTCGTCGGTCAGGGGGCCTTCCAGGGTGGCGTACGGCAGGGTCTCCTCGCCGCCCGCCACCACCACGTGGTGGAGGCGCGGGTTGGCTGCGAGCGCCCCGGCCCGCTCCAGCTCGGCCTCCCGGCCGCCCACCGCCCGATCGTTGAACGTGACCGCCAGCAGCCGCTCCCCGGCGCCCGTGCCGTGTCCCAGCACCGTCCCCGGCATCCCGGGCAGCCCGGCCGCCAGGAGCGCCAGGGTCCCCGAGGCGGGCCCGCCCGACAGATCCGCCCCGATGCCGGGTACCGGCATCCCGCGCGCGGCACGTCGTTCGGCGGGCCCCATGCCGGGGACCGGCCCGGGGTCGATGTCGGCGCCGGGCACGTGCCGCGGGGCGGCGAGGCGGGCGCGGACGGCCTCGACCAGGGCGTCGCGGACGGCGTCGACCGCGCGGTCGGGGTCGGCGGGTGGCGCGGCGACGGCCAGCGAGGCGACCTGCTCGTACCCGGCGACCTCGCGGGACCCGGCACGCAGGATGAGCGCGTGTCCCGGGGGGATGCGGCGCACGCCGTCGTACGGGGTGGAGTCGTGCAGGGCGGCGGGGACGTCGGGCGCGGCCAGCAGGGCGGCGAGGTGGCCGAAGTCGAGGTTGGCCTCGATGAGGTCGGCCAGCGGCAGGGCGGCGGTCGCATAGGCGGTGCCGCCCGCCCAGGGGGTGTGGAAGACGGGTCTCGCGCCCGCCAGATCGCCGCAGACCGTGATGCGGCGGCCGACCTGGACGACCGCCGTGTAGCTGCCGGGCCAGGCCGTCAGATGGCGAAGCGCCCCTCCGCGCGCGGTGAACAGCCCGAGCCGCAGCTCCTCGTCGGTGGCACCGCAGGTGCCGAGGACGGCGACACGGGTCTGGGCGTCGGCCGAGACCAGTCGGACCTCGTCCGGGCGCCAGTCGCCGACCGCCCACAGCGGATCCGGGTCGCCCCACAGGAGTTGGGAGCCGACCGGGTGCAGGGTCTCGCCGTCGAAGCCGGTCGCGCCCGCCGAACCGATCCGGGCGGCTCCCGCGGCGGTGCTGCTCCACCCCACCAACCACCGCATCGACGCCTCCACAGGCTGTGGACAACCAGTGCACCGTACGAACCGGTTCACCATGCTGCCACGAAGAACGCGCCGCAGAGCGGCGGCGGTGCCGCTTGTGATCCCCCGAATGCGCCCCGCGCACCGCCTCGCGCGACCCCGGAACACCCCGGAGATACCCTGGAATCCGTCCGCTGACGCATCGCAGGCTGCCCCAACAGCGGCTTGCCATAAGGCAACTGCGACGCGAATGCGCCCCTGACGCGCCCCCTGAAAACCCCCAACGCGCCCGCAAACTCCGTGGTGGACGCGGCAGTCACCCATGGAGGTCGGGGTCGAATTTCGGCCAAATCGACCCCGGGCAAGTGCACGTGCATACGCTCCGTGCACGCTCCGTGCAGGCTTTGCGCACCGGTGGGACCACGCACGGTCCGGGAGACGGAGTACGCCTCCCGGACCGGTCCGCCGCCCGCGGGGATTGAGGCGGCGGTATCCCCCAGCCCACTGGTCCAGTACAGCGGGCCGACCCACGCAGAGCCATGGAACCGCTCCCCCGATGGCCGGAGAAGAGCGCACGGACGGGCGCACGGCCACACAACGGGAGCACGCCACAACTGTGCGTATCGGGACCGTACTTCCGTACGGACCACAATCCCGCCATCCGGAACAATGCCCCTTAACGCTTGGGATGCGGCGAACTACGCTGGGTTTACGAATGCCGCATGGTTATGCCAGCGCGGCAGCCGTCTGTGTCGAGGGGTGGCGCATGTCCAGGGAGCAACGCGGGCCGAACGAAAAGCTCGGCGCCGTTCTCGCCCTCGCGGGAATCAGCAACGCGGGACTCGCACGACGCGTCAACGACCTTGGCGCCCAGCGCGGGTTGACGCTTCGCTACGACAAGACGTCGGTCGCGCGCTGGGTGTCGAAGGGAATGGTGCCGCAGGGCGCCGCGCCGCACCTCATCGCGGCCGCGATCGGCCAGAAGCTTGGCCGCCCGGTGCCGCTCCACGAGATCGGCCTGGCGGACGCGGATCCCGCGCCGGAGGTGGGCCTCGCCTTCCCCCGGGACGTCGGGCAGGCCGTGCGGTCGGCGACGGACCTGTACCGCCTCGACCTCGCCGGGCGCCGGGCCGGCTCCGGCGGCATCTGGCAGTCGCTCGCCGGCTCGTTCGCGGTGAGCGCATACGCGACACCCGCCTCACGGTGGCTGATAACCCCGGCCGACAGCTCGGTCGCGCGCGAGGTGAACCCGGCGGAGGGGTCCGGGGCACCGATCAAAGTCGGCCACAGCGATGTGCAGAAGCTGCGGGAGGCCGCGGAGGACGCCAGGCGCTGGGACTCCAAGTACGGGGGCGGCGACTGGCGTTCGTCGATGGTGCCGGAGTGCCTGCGGGTGGAGGCCGCGCCGCTGCTGCTCGGCTCCTACTCCGACGAGGTCGGGCGCGCACTGTTCGGGGCGAGTGCCGAGCTGACCCGGCTCGCCGGGTGGATGGCCTTCGACACCGGCCAGCAGGAGGCCGCGCAGCGGTACTACATCCAGGCCCTGCGGCTGGCCCGGGCCGCGGCGGACGTGCCGCTCGGGGGCTACGTCCTGGCCTCGATGTCTTTGCAGGCGACCTACCGGGGCTTCGGAGACGAGGGGGTCGACCTCGCGCAGGCCGCGCTGGAGCGCAACCGGGGCCTGGCCACCGCCCGCACGATGAGCTTCTTCCGCCTGGTCGAGGCACGCGCCCACGCGCGGGCGGGTGACGCGCAGGCGGCCGGGGCGGCCCTGAAGGCGGCGGAGGGCTGGCTGGAACGCTCCCGCGACGGGGACCACGACCCGTCCTGGCTCGGCTTCTACTCGTACGACCGTTTCGCGGCCGACGCCGCGGAGTGCTACCGCGATCTGAAGGCGCCCCGGCAGGTGCGGCGGTTCACCGAGCAGGCGCTGTCGAAGCCGACGGAGGAGTTCGTCCGCTCGCACGGGCTGCGGCTCGTGGTCTCCGCGGTCGCCGAACTGGAGTCCGGGAACCTCGATGCGGCGTGCGAGCAGGGGGTGCGGGCGGTGGAGGTCGCGGGGCGGATATCGTCCGCGCGGACCACGGAGTACGTGAAGGATCTTCTGCATCGGCTGGAACCGTACGGTGACGAGCCGCGCGTGGTGGAGTTGCGCGAGCGGGCCCGGCCGCTGCTGATGACGCCGGCGTAGGGCGGGCTGCCGCCGTCGCGCGTCCGACGCCGCCCGCGGCGCCGGCACGGCCTGCGGGTTTGAGGACGTTGTCAGTGGCGCAGTGCACTATCGAGAGCGGGAGGTGGTGCGGGTGCGGGCTGTCGCTCACGACTGTGACGTGCTGGTGATCGGCGGCGGGATCGTCGGCCTGTCGGCGGCGTACGCCCTCACGCGTGCCGCGCCCGGGACTCGGGTGACGGTCCTGGAGAAGGAGGCCGGCCCGGCCCTGCACCAGACGGGGCACAACAGCGGCGTCATCCACAGCGGGATCTACTACCGCCCCGGCTCGCTCAAGGCGCGGTACGCGGTGCGGGGCGCGGCCGAGATGGTGAAGTTCTGCGCGGAGTACGACATCGCGCACGCGGTCACCGGCAAGCTGATCGTCGCCACCGCGCGCGCCGAGCTGCCCCGGCTGCACGCCCTCGTTCAGCGCGGCCGGGAGAACGCGATTCCGGTGCGGGAACTGGTCGCGGCACAGATCACGGAGTACGAACCAGGGGTGCGGGGCCTGGCGGCCATACACGTCGGGACGACCGGGGTGTGCGACTTCGTCGCGGTCGCCCGGCAGCTGGCCGAGGCCTCGGGCGCCGAGATCCGCTACGGCGCGCAGGTGGTCCGCGTCGACCGGCGCCCGGAGCTGGGGGTCGCCGTGCGGACGGCGGACGGGGCCGTGGTGCGCGGGCGGGTCCTGGTGAACTGCGCCGGGCTTTACTGCGACGAGGTCGCCCGGATGACCGGCGACGACCCCGGCATGCGGATCGTCCCGTTCCGGGGAGAGTACTACGAGCTGGCGCGGCCCGAGCTGGTGCGCGGACTGGTCTATCCGGTCCCCGACCCGGCGTTCCCGTTCCTCGGCGTGCACCTCACACGCGGCATCGACGGCGGCGTCCACGTCGGCCCCAACGCCGTCCCGGCGCTCGCCCGTGAGGGCTACGACCGGAATGTGGTCCGGCCCCGTGAGCTGGCCCGCACGCTGGCCTGGCCCGGAGCGTGGCGGATAGCGGGCCGGCACTGGCGCTACGGAGGCGGAGAACTGTGGCGGTCGGTGTCGAAGGCCGCGTTCACCCGTGCGGTACGGCGGCTGCTGCCCGCGGTGACGGAGGAGGACCTGGTCCCGTCTGAGGCAGGGGTGCGGGCCCAGGCGGTGCTCCGGGACGGCACGCTGGTGGACGACTTCCTGATCCACGAGGGCGCCCGCGCCGTCCATGTGCTGAACGCCCCGTCCCCGGCGGCCACGGCGTCCCTGCCGATCGGCCGGGAGGTGGCCCGTCGCGCACTGGGCGCACTGAGCCGTGCGTGACCCTGGCCGCGTGGGGCGCCGCGGGCCAGGCCGGCGTCCGGGACGGTGCCGGGCCATGTGCGGGCACGCCTCGCCGAGGCTCGTGCGGGTGCTGCCGGCCCGGCCGGTCCTGCCCCGCGACACCGGCCGCGCGCCCTCTCGTGCCCCCGCGCCCCTGCCGCCCGCGCACCACGAACCCACCCACCCCGGACCCCGTAAAATCGACCCCACTGTGTCTGACTCGCTGAACACCCCCGAAGCCCCCCACCCCACCCCCGACGCCGTCGCCCCACGGGTGCGGGTCAAGGGGGAGCCGCGTTTCCCGGACGGGCCCAAGGCGGACCCCGCCGGGTCGCACTTCGAGCGGCGGATCCGGAGTTTCCAGCCGCGGCGGAGCCGGGTGACATCGGGGCAGGCGGACGCCTTGCAGCGGCTGTGGTCCAAGTGGGGGCTGGACGTCGACGGCTCGCGGGTCCTCGACCTCGCCGAGTTCTTCGGCAACGACAACCCCGTCGTGCTGGAAATCGGCTTCGGCATGGGCGAGGCCACCGCCCGGATGGCCGCCGTTGACCCGGACACCAACATCCTCGCCGTGGACGTACACACCCCCGGCCAGGGCAACCTGCTCAACCTCGCCGACCAGAGCGGCATCGGCAACGTCCGGGTGGCCAACGGCGACGCGATCATCCTGCTGCGCGAGATGCTCACCCCGGACTCCCTCGACGGGCTGCGCGTCTTCTTCCCGGATCCCTGGCCCAAGAAGCGGCACCACAAGCGGCGGCTGATCCAGCCGGCCTTCCTCACCCTCGCCGCGACCCGGTTGAAGCCGGGCGCGATCGTGCACTGCGCGACGGACTGGGAGCCGTACGCCGAAGTGATGCTGGAGGTGCTCACCGCGCACCCCGCCTTTGCGAACACCCGGCCCGGCGGAGGTTTCGCGCCGCGCCCCGGCTTCCGCCCGCGCACCCGTTTCGAGGGGCAGGGGCTGGAGAAGGGTCATGTGGTGAACGACCTGCTCTTCCGCCGCGTATCGCACGAAGGTCAGCCGTAAAACCTTCCCTCGTTCGAACCTCCCCTCGTTAGGGTCAATGCCGTGGCGACCAGTCCCCCGTACCCGACGAACCCCGGCATGCCCACCGGCGGCGCCCTGCGGCACGCGCACTGGTGGCACAAGCGGTGGGTGCGGTACGGCGCGCTGATCACGCTGCTCGCCCTGTCCGGCCTGGTGATCCTCGCCCTGGTCCGCGAACAGACCGGCACCCAGGGCTTCCTGGTCGGGCTCGGCCTCGCGGTCCTGCCCGTGCCGCTGCTCATAGCCGTCTTCCGCTGGCTGGACCGGGTCGAGCCCGGCCCCTGGCGCAATCTGCTGTTCGCCTTCTCGTGGGGGGCCTGCGCGGCCGCGCTGATAGCCATCATCGCGAACAGCTTCGCGACCAGATGGATAGCGACCGCGACCGCCGACCCGACCAGCGCGGACACCTGGGGCGCCACGGTCATAGCCCCGATCGTCGAGGAGTCCGCGAAGGCGGCCGCGATCCTGCTGCTCTTCCTCTTCCGGCGCCGCGACTTCACCGGAATCCTCGACGGCGTCGTCATAGCGGGCGTCACCGCCACCGGCTTCGCCTTCACCGAGAACATCCTCTACCTCGGCACCGCCTTCGGCACCGACCAGCTGGCCGGCCACAGCGGGATTGCGTCCGTGACCGCCGCGACCTTCTTCGTGCGGGTCATCATGTCGCCGTTCGCGCACCCCCTGTTCACCGTGCTCACCGGCATCGGCTTCGGCATCGCCGCGCTCGCCGGGGAGCGCCAGCGGCTGCGCCGCGTCCTTCTGCCCCCGGCCGGGCTGCTGCTCGCGATGGGCATGCACGCCTTCTGGAACGGCTCGGCGACCTTCGGCGACTACGGCTTCTTCGCGGTGTACGGCGGCTTCATGGTGCCCGCGTTCGGGCTGCTGACCTGGCTGGTGATCTGGACGCGCCAGCGGGAGCTGCGGACCGTCCGCGAGGAGCTCCCGGCCTACGTCGTCGCCGGCTGGCTCCCGCCCGCGCAGCCGTTCGCCCTCGGCTCGATGCGGGCTCGCCGGCTGGCCCGCGAGTACGCCGGCCACCACCTAGGCAAACCGGCGGCCCGTACGGTCGCGCAGTACGAGGCGTACGCCACGTCTCTGGCCTTCCTCCGGCGCCGGGGCCGCATGGGCCGCGCCCGTGCGGACTTCGTCGTACGGGAACGCGAGCTGCTCCAGGAGCTGTGGAACCGCCGGGAGATCGCCCGCCCGGCCCTGGAATACGCGGCGCGGGCGACCGCGCCGCCGGTGCTGATGCCGCCGGTCCACGGCTGGGTGCCGATGTACGGGCACGCGGCGCCCTACCCCGCGTACAACCCGTACCGGACGTAGGGCGAAGGGGGCGCGGTACAGCCCCGGACAGCCGAAAACCGGCAGTCCTGACGTCGGGGGGTTGCCGTCAGGACCACCGGAGTTCGCGAAAAACCCGTGTCGGGATTCTCAGGGGTTGAGGCCCTTGCTCTGCAGCCAGGCCAGCGGGTCGATGCCACCGGAGCTGCCGGTGTGCACCTCCATGTGCAGGTGGGCGCCGGTCACGTTGCCCGTCGCGCCCACGCGGCCGATCACATCGCCGGTGGCGACCTTCTGTCCGACGCTGACGCCGATCGACGACTGGTGGGCGTACCAGATCTCGGTGCCGTCATCGAGGGTCAGCACGGTCTTGTAGCCGTACGAGCCGTTCCAGCCGGCCTCGGTGATGGTGCCGCTGTGCACGGCCTTGAGGGGCGTGCCGGTCGGCGCGGCGAAGTCGAGGCCCGTGTGGTAGCCAGAGGACCACAGGGCGCCGGCCTGACCGAAGGTGGAGGTGAGGGTGTACGAGGAGGTCGGCAGCGTGAACTGCTTGGCCAGCGCGGCGAGCCGCTCGGCCTCGGCCTTCTGCCGGGCCTCCTCCTCGGCCTTCGCCTTGGCGGCGGCGGCCTTCTCCTTGGCCTCCTTCTCCGCCTTGGCGGCGGCCTCGGCTGCGGCCTTCTCGGCGGCGGCCACGGCCTGCGCGGCGGCCTTGCTCTCGACCTGCTCCTGCTGCTGCTCGGCCTGCGCGATGATGCGGGCGCGCAGGCTCTCCCCGGCGTCGGTGGTGCCCTCCGCGGTGTCCACGGTGGCCGTGCCGAGGCTGCTGAGCGGGGCGCTGGCGGTCTTGGTGTCGGGGGAGTCGGGGTCGTCGTCGGCTATCAGCGAGCCGACGTTGGGCAGGTCGGGCATGGAGATCGACACCGGCGGCTTGCCGGTGTTCGCGCTCGCCATGCCGCCCGCGCCGACCGCGGCTATGACACCGACGCCGAGAACGGTGGAGCTGCGGGCGAGTCCGCCGCCGCGCTGCTTGCTGACACGGTGCCGGCCGCGTACGGGACGGATGGTCTCCGCGGTGGGATTCCACTCCTCCCACGGGCCCTCGTCGGTGCGCTGCGCGCCGTAGACGAACGTGTCGGTGCTGTCGGAGGTGCGCTGGTCCGGCACGAACGGGGCCTGTGGGGCAGGCCGGTTGGACGCCACGTGGGCGCGCTCCTTTCCTTCCTTCTCGCCTACCGGGTTAGCTGACGGGTTCGGAGCAGGAAGGTCTCCTACGCGCGTAAACCAGCCGTACTGCTACGGCGGCATACGCCCGATTCACCCCAAGATGATGGTTCCCCGGTTCCCTTGTGCGGCCGGTGAGGGCCTCGCGCGGGATTCGGCGCGTGCGCACGGAGCCGCCTCTTGTGACGGCTGGGACGACCGCGCTGCGTTATCGGACGTTAATAGAACCGGGGCCTGATTTCCAAGCCGTTCCACTTGATCATTAACGCTTCCTGTCGGGACGTACAGGTCCATGAATGGCGAAAATCGGGCGAGTTGACCGCGGTTCAGAGCGATCTCCACATCTGACTGTATGTCAGTTGTTATGCGGAGGGCTTCCGTTCGATCACACCCGGTGACAGTCGTCGGCCGGTCGCCGGACCGCGAGCAGCGCCATGTCGTCGGTGGTGCCGCCGCCGCTGTGCCGGCGTACCTCCTCGGCCACCGTGCACAGCAGTTCGCCGGGGCTGCAGAAGGTCCGGCCGGCCAGCCGGGCCGCGGGATCGTAGAAGGCGCCCTGCGCGTCGCGGGCCTCCGACAGGCCGTCGGTGTACAGCAGCAGCGTCGCCCCGCCCGGGAACCGGGACACCTCCGCACGGTCCGGCCAGATGCCCAGCTCGCCCATCCCGAGCGGAAGCGCCGGATCACGGGCGGGCAGCGGACTCACGGTGCCGTCGGCGTACAGCATCAGCGGCGGTGGATGGCCGCGGTTGAGGATCCGTACGACCCCGTCCTCGTGCGGGATCTCGGCGAGTACGGCGGTGGTGAACCCCTCGAAGGCGTCGATCCCCTCCCGGCGGGTGCCCTCGCGCGCCAGCGCCCGCTCCAGCCGCTGTGCGACCGCCTCCAGCGTCGTCTCGCGCTCGGCGGCCTCCCGGAACGCCCCGATGACCACCGCGACCGCCGCGACCGCCCCCATGCCCTTGCCCCGCACGTCCCCGACCACCAGCCGCACGCCGTACCGGCTGTCCTGCACCGCGTAGAGATCGCCGCCGATGAAGGCGTCCGCCTGGGCGGCCTCGTAGCGCGCGGCGATCTCGAACCCGCAAATCCGCTGCATCGGCTCCGGCAGCACCGCGAACTGGGCGGCCTCGGCGATCTCCCAGGCCGAGTCGAGGCGGGCGTGGCTGCGCCGGACCAGCATGTTGATCAGCACGGCGAGGACGGCGACCGTGGCCACGGTGAGCAGTTCGGTGAACGGTTCGACCTGCATCAGGGTGCCGTACCGGATCTGCAGCCCGATGACCAGGGCGACGGCCACGACACCGGTGAGGACCGTGGCGCGGCGGGACAGGAGCGGGGCGGCGACCAGCGGGGCGGCGGTGAAGAGGGGGGCACCGGTGAAGCCGCGCGGGGTGAAGTAGTCGTAGCTGCCGCCGATGACCAGGAGCAGGACGGGGAGCGCCCGGACGAAGGCGCGGGCGAGGGAGATCCGTCGTCCCTCGGAGGGCGGCACAGGGGGCACGGGCGGCACCGGGCGCGCCAGCGTGGAGGAGTCGTCCCGGCCGCCGAGGGCGGCGTCGGCGACGCGGTCGCCGGATCTGGCGTACGGCCACTCTCCCTCTGCCTCCGCAGGCCGCACTGTCGTCTCCCGTTACGCAGGTCACCGCACCTGCCCAGAGTTCCCGGAAGACAGGTGCGGGACCAGCCGGGCGGGCCGACCGGATGACGGGAGCGGGCGACGCCCGGAAACGACTCGGGGCCGGAATCCAAGATCTGGATTCCGGCCCCGGGCCTTCAGTAGCGGGGACAGGATTTGAACCTGCGACCTCTGGGTTATGAGCCCAGCGAGCTACCGAGCTGCTCCACCCCGCGTCGGTATGACACCAGTGTACGCCATGCGCGGGACGCTCCGCGCCACGGTTTCCCGGCGCCCGCGTCGACCAGCGGCCGGAGGTGTGATCGCGGCGTCCCCGGGGGGTGTTTCATCCCACCAAGTGCCGATTGGGCGCCTTGGCCGCCTCCTCGTGGTCCGGAACCACCACCACCTCCACTCCGGCCCCCGCCAGCATGCCGCTCCCGTCCGCGCCGGTCACGAACGTGTCCGGCTCCCGCCAGGCCGTCACCACGCGCCCCACCCCGGCGTCGAGGATCAGCCGCGCGCAGGGCCGGGGCCGGGAGGCGCGGCGCGTGCAGGGTTCCAGGCTGGTGTAGACGGTGGCGCCGGGCAGCCGCGGGTCGGCCGCGTCGATCTTCGCGAGCGCCGCCTCCTCCGCGTGGACGACCGGGTCGCCGCCCTCCCGGGAGTGCCCCCGCGCGAGTTCGGTGCCGTCCCGCGCCACCACCACCGCACCGACGCTGAACGCCGTCTTCGACGGCGGGCACAGCGCCGCCAGCTCGCAGGCCAGGGCCAGCCAGCGGCGGTCGGCGGCCGAGGCGAGGGTGCCGGCGCCGGGGGCGGTGGGCTCGTAACGCATGAGGACGACGTCCTCGATGCGCCGGGTCTCGACCAGGCGCAGGCGTCCGGACTGGTAGCCGCCGGGGCCGAAGAGGCGGGGTGCGGCGGGGTCGCCGACGAAGAGGGGGGCGAGGACCAGCTGGACCTCGTCGGCGAGGCCCTCCAGGAGGAGCTGGGTGTGGAGGGTGCCGCCGCCCTCGACCATCAGGCGGCGGACGCCTCGTACGTCGTGCAGGTGCGCCAGTACCGCGCGCCAGTCGAGGGTGTCGCCGAGCGCGACCACGTCCGCGGCGACGGGGTCCTCCTCGAGGCGCCGGGCACCCTCCGTCGTCGTGTACACCACCTTGTCGCCGCCCGTGTGCCAGAAGTGGGCGGCGGGGTCCAGGTCGCCCGTGCCGCTCACCGTGACCTTGAGGGGGTACTCCGGCTTTCCCGCCGCCGTCCGGGCCGCCCGTCGTGCCGGGGAGTTGACCAGCAGCCGGGGGTTGTCGGCGCGGATGGTGCCGGCGCCGATGAGGATCGCGTCGACGGAGGCGCGCACCTCGTCGACCCGGTCGAAGTCGGCGGGGCTGGACAGGAGGAGGCGGTCGGGGCCGTTGTCGTCCAGATAGCCGTCGAGGGAGACGGCGGCGGACAGGAGGACGTAGGGGTAGGGCATGGGGGGCACTCCACCTCGGGGTCGGGGACCGGCGGTTTACCGGCCGGGTGGCCTGAGGGCCTGGGGGCTTGCCGGCCCGGCGGTTTGATTCAAGTTTTAAGCAAATCTACACTGGCGGCATGACGACTCGCTGGCTCACCCCGGAGGAGCAGCGCGCCTGGCGCGCGTACCTGGGGGCCACCCTTCTCCTGGAGGACGCGCTCGACCGGCAGCTCCAGCAGGAGGCGGGCATGCCGCACATGTACTACTCCATCCTCGCCAATCTCTCCGAGGCCCCGGAACGCCGGCTCCGGATGACCGATCTCGCGGAGCTGCTGAAGATCACCCGCAGTCGGCTGACGTACGCCGTCGGCCGACTGGAGAAGGACGGGCTGGTACGGCGCGAGGAGTGCCCCCAGGACAAACGGGGGAGCGTGGCCGCGCTCACGGAGGAGGGGTTTGCCACGGTGGAACGGCTGGCGCCGGGACATGTCGAGACGGTTCGCGCGACTCTGTTCGACCAACTGACCCCGCGGCAGGTGGGGCAGTTGGAGGAGATCTTCACGGGGGTCGCGCAGGCGCTGCAGGGGGAGGACGCGGGCGGCGCGTCGGGCGACGTGCCGTGGCGGCGCCGGTCGCCACCGTGTTCCTGAGACCGCCCGGGGCTGTTTGCTTTAACTTTAAAGCACGGGATAAGGTCGCCCCTCGAGAGGCGCTTCAAATCTGGAACACATGATCCCGGAGACCCGTATGCCCGACTTCCCGGCCGCCACGCCGCGCGCCCGCGTCCGGGTGCCGTTGCGCTTCCACGACGGCTACAGCGTCGACGCCGACCTGGTCACCTTCCACGGCCTGGTCGACGGCCAGGAACACGTGGCCCTCGTCCTCGGCGAGCCCGGGACCCGCCCCCTGGTGCGCCTGCACTCCGAGTGCCTCACCGGCGACCTCTTCGGCTCCGCCCGCTGCGACTGCGGCCCCCAGCTGCGCGAGGCCGTCGAGCGCGTCGCGGCCCGCGGCGGTGTGCTGCTCTACCTCCGCCAGGAGGGACGTGGCATCGGCCTCTACAACAAGCTCGACGCGTACGCCCTCCAGGACCAGGGCCTCGACACGTACGAGGCGAACACCGCGCTCGGCCTCCCGGAGGACGACCGCGACTACACGGCGGCGGCCCAGATGCTGAGCGCCCTGTCCGTTACGGACCTGGACCTGCTGTCCAACAACCCCGACAAGGCCGACCAGCTCCGCGCGCTCGGCATCACCGTCCACGACCGCGTCCCCACCGGCATCTTCACCACCGCCCACAACGTCCGCTACCTGCGCGCCAAGGTCCTCCAGACGCAGCACACGCTGCCGCTCGCGAAACTGGGCGTGAGCTGAACGCGGACGGGACCGGCGGGCTCGGACGGACGGGGCGAACGGCGGCGTGCGGGTGACGCCGGATCAGGGTGCCGGGGTCCGGCCGGACTTCGAAGACGCGGCAGCCCCCAGCTCGGGTCCTGTGAGCTGGGGGCTTACTTGTAGGCCCTGTGGGACTCGAACCCACAACCAATGGATTAAAAGTCCTGGCCAAAGCTTGCTAGGGGGTTCCGGACGGTTCTTCGGTGTCCGGAACCACCTGGTCAGGACTGATGTGACTCGTGACGCGGTCTTCTCGGTGATGGCCTGTGCGGCTCCGGCCGCTCACGCATCGCTCACGCAGAAGAGGTCGGCTGAGCAGCACGTTCAGCAGCGATGTAGGTGCGGCGCCACTGCTTCTGGCGCTCGCAGTCCCAGCATGCTCCGGGGTGGGAGCGGACTCGTGCCCGACCGGGTCGAGTCGAGTCGCAGGTTCGCGACGACTTGGACCAGTTGCACGTGGTTCGGCGGCCGTTCCTTCGCTTACAGATCGAATAGTGCGTCGCCCGCGTCCGATGTTGCCTTCAGCGCCTTGGTTGCCTCTGTGGGAACAGGGAGGATCCCCGCTGTGGTCAGGTCCGTCACCGTGATCAGTGGGCCCGCGCACACATCATTGAAGAGATCGGCCTGTCCTGGCTCCTCTCGCACGAGCAGGCCGAGGACATGCAGCAACTCCAGCAGCTCCGTTGTCCATGAGGGAAGCCAGCGCGGAGCTACCTCGTGGTCCAGTTCGAGGCGTCGCTTGCCGGCGGGGTTCCTCCGTCGGTAGCCGAACCACTTGTCGAGAACGTTCATCCCGGACACTTCGTACTCCCGGACCGCGCGAGGCACCGGACTGATCCGTCCACTGGCGACCCACAGATCCTGTGTCACGGAGTCGTACGCCAGCTTCTCCGGCATGGCTTCCGCATCGTCCGGGATCTCCTCGACGCATCGCGGGCGGTCGCGTGGTAGCAGCACCCGGCCGTACGGCCTCCCGGCAGTCTCGTCGACGTACCGCTCGCCGTAGGTGTGTAGCCACAGGACTCGCTGGCCGATGGCAACTGCCTGCTCCCACAAGCAAAGGTCAGCGGTGAGGGGTATCCGCGCGCCGGGGACTTCGAGGTCCTCTTGGAATCGAGCCGTGTACTCCGGGTGGGACGCGATCGCGGCGATGTAGGCCAGCAGGTCTTCTGCGACGACTGGTACGCCGAGCCGCCCTGAGAGTAGGGAGAGCAGCCCGGGCGCGACGTTGGGCAACGTACCGGCGGCGTTGCGGTAGAGAGGACGGGCGCACCCGCTGCGGTTGTTGAAGTAGTGCATGTCGGGAATGAGGGCGCTGAAGACCAGTGCCGGACCGTAGACCACCGGGTGGGCGTTCTGCTCAACGGTGTGGATCTGGCGGTCGCTGCGAACTCGCCAAAGGTCCGCTCTGCCTCGCTCCATCAATCGGCTGTCCGGCAACACGTATTGCCGGTCGAACGAGCGGAACCCAATGCGCACCGTTTGAGGGTTTGTCCTGTGCTCGGCGGCGAGCGGTATCCGCCCGTGAGACTCAACTCCTGGTAGGGGCGGGACGACGTCTGAAGGCGCGCGCTCACCAGAGCGTCCGAGCATCTCGGCGCGTCTCTCGGTATCTGCGGCGAGTAAGCGCTGCCATCGTTTATGAAGTGTGTCCTCGTCCGGTGCGTAGACCCACATGCGCCCAGGTGTGACGCCACGAGACGACCACGGCATCAGATCTCTCAACTGCGGGCAGGACTCCCACAGGTCGCTGCCGGGTGGCAGAAAGGCATCCGTCTCACCCGCGGCGCACTCGCGCCATTCGGGGTCGTCGAGCCTGAGTGTCGTCAGGCGTTCGATCTTCTCGTCTCGGCGTCCGCCGACCTTGAGGTGTCTTACCTTTGCAGTCTCCTGATCTGTCCGTGGTCTGGGGCTGTCCCGCCACCGCACAAAGATCGCGATACACAATTCCTGGGCCACCTCGGGGAAGATACGGGTCGCGACATCCGCACGTTGGCCCTCCGGGGACAGGTCGACGATCCAGCCTTCGTCGGCGGTTTCGCGTAGATAACGCCGCATTCCGGCGAACGCCCGCCCCTTGAGCCATGCCTTCGGAGTGATCAGCGCGACCACACCGAATGGCACGTCGTCGTGTGCGTCGAAGACCTTCCAGGTGGCCCAGCGCCAGAAGTAGACGTAGAGGTTGGCGATCTTCGACTCGTACCTGCCGTTGCCAGGTTGCCGGAAGGCCCCCAGCGGGGCCGGGATGTCCGCCTCGGGCTCCCCTCGTTCCACCCACTTGCCAGCGCCCCGTTTCACGGCGTCGTGAGGCGGGTTGCCCATGACGACCATGACACGTTCGTCCCGCTTGACCTGGTTGGCCTGCCGGCGGGATTCCGCGAGCGCCCGGTAGGTATGAGGGATCCAGTTGAATTCGGCTGTCGGGCTGTCCAGGGCATCAGCCACCAACAGCCTGAGTCCCCGGGCGGGGGCTGCGGACCCGTACTGCTTGAGCATGGCGTGCATGCGTAGTTCCGCGACAGCGAACGGACCGACCTGCATCTCGAAACCAACCAGCCGACGTCCCACCATCTCTCGCAAGCGTGGGCCCACCGCGCCTGGGCCCTCTGCTTCGGTGATGGTCTCGGCGGCCAGCTCCAGCGCCGACAGGAGGAAGGTGCCGGTGCCCATGGCTGGGTCGACAAGGACCACATCGGGAGAAGCGAAGCCGGACGGGATACGGAAACCCTCCCGCTTGAGGACGTCCTCGACGAGCCGGGCCATGGCCGAGACGACGCCGCGCGGTGTGTAGTACGAGCCTGTGCGTATCCGCAGGTCCGGGTCGTAGATCTGGAGAAAGTGTTCGTACAGCAGGAAGTAGGCGTCCCCGGTGCCATCGTCCAGCACATCCCATCTGACCGCGCCGATGACACGAAGCAATGTGTTCAGCGAGGTGGACAGGCCAGCAACAGAGTCGCCGGCCAAGACATCCAGGGCCTGCCCCATCAACGAGTGCTTCTTGCCGAGCTTCGTGGCGATCTCATGCACAGTTTCGCCTTCGAAATTGATCTCCTCCACCCTGGCGAGCAGCAGTGCGAACACCACTGCCTGACCGTATTGCTCGACGAACTGGGCGTCGGTTGCTTCCGGAAACAGCAGGTGTCGCCAGTCCTTGGCGAGTGTCGTGAATGCCGGTGGACGTCGACGGCTCTTCTCCTGTGCGATCGCTTCTCCGACCTCTTCCGACAGAAGTTGGCATAGCCCGGCGACTGCTCGGATGAGCTGACTCGTGGTGCGAGGTGTCTGCGGCTCCCAGGTCAGGAATTCGCGTAGCACCCGCGCGAGCGTCCCGTCGGCGGGGGTAAGCCGGGATCCAGAGGTGAGAACCGAGCCCTTCATGTGGGCCACTTCACCAACCCGTTGGCCCTCTTGGTGGACAGAGAATTCGTTCCCGTCACAGAGCAGAACGTTGTTGAGCAGCCGTAGTTTTGCCCACTGTTCGGCGTTGCGGCCTGTGTAGACGGACGGGTCGGCCTGGGTGCCCGGCTTCTTGAGCTCGATGTAACCGACGAGGGCGCCTCCGACCTCAACGGCATAGTCAGGGCGGGCTCCCATGTCGACAAGCGGGACTTCGCCAATGAGCGTGACGTCCAGACCCAAGCCACGGCATATGGACCGGATCATGTTCTCCAGCGGTCCCCGGAGCTGGTCTTCCTGCCACCCACCGCCTCTCAGCTTTGGCGTGACCTCCGCCCCAAACGTCGACACGGCGGCCTGCACTGCCTGCTCGAAGCTGTCATCGATCCTGCGACGGGACCCCATACCGCCCCCATCCCCAAGGCGGGCAGATCCGGCCGACGTCAAGTCAGTGCGGTCACCTGCCGCACCGTGCTCCCCGTCGGGGCCGGACTTTTCCGGCCCTCGCTGTTCCATGACCGTAGGAGGGGAGCGCGGGGTGCATGGAGGGTGCATGCGAGGGCGCACGGAAGCACCAATGTCATCGTCCAGCGACGGCTACACCAGCTCACCTTCCGGCTCGACCCGCAGACCATCACGCCGGGTGTGGAAGTCAGCCATGTGCGGCAGCGCCCACTCCCACTGCCGGGTGGCCCGTCCGTCGCGGAACAGCCATCTCCCCGCACAGACGCAGCTGCAGGTCGAAGTCGCATGATCAGTGCTGGTTCCCGACTTGGCGGACCACTCGATCTACCGCGTGCAGTCCGTCGTCTACGTCTGCGTCCGAGCGTGCCGCGAGGGACAGATTGCTGATGTCGTCGACAGCAACCGCGGCGTTCACCACCTCCTGCCCCGGGACGACGGCCTGGGCCCTTCGCTATCCAATCACCGCTCGCGAGCAGAGAAGAATAGGAGTACCTTTTGGTACCAGAAAGGGTGTGAGCATGAGAATCACCGAGGAAGCCCGCGGTAGGACAACCCGCACGACCGCTCCGTTGAAGGTCGATGCAGCCATAGACGAGCTGATTGCGGACGGCGCCCATTTTCTGGGGATGACTAAGAAGGACCTGGTCGCCGAGGCCGTCCGAACCTACTTGGAGATCCGCCGTGAGGAGGTTCGGGCCAGCATGTTGGAGAAGATGCGCAAGCTGGACGGATCCGTGGAATCGAGCGTCTCGCTGCTCACCGGACTGTCACCGGAGCGGATCAAGGAACTCGGCGGAGTAGGCGAGGATGACTGATCCGTGCCGCCCGCTCGACCTACCCTCCGCGCGCTCCGCGAGGACTTGAAACTACCGCTACCGTCAGCCCGGGAACCGCTCGACGAACTGGATCATCCGATCTTGTCCAAGGCCCGGGAACACTTCGCCGACGACGGGGCCGGGCATGAGCGCATCCGCTCGATCGATGATGAGGTCCTCTTCAAAGTCAAGGTCCAACGCTGGCGCGGAGCGGTCTGGACCGACGAGGATCTGCCCTGGCTCATCGCTGCCGGGCAACGCGAGGACGGTTCACCGGACGACTTCTACTCAGCCCTGGAGACCACCGCGAGGGCCGCACGAGCCCACTACAACGCCAACAACCGCCAGCCCCTGAGCACCACGACGTACGTCGGGCGTCTCCTCCCTGACCAGAACGACCGTGATCGCTACCAACTCGAGGCCGGTGCCCGGCTCGTCCGCGATCTCGCTGCGGCTGTTCGGGAGCTGGCTCGTGGATCACTGCACGACGGGCATGAACACGCCGCCGACTTTCCCGCTTTCCGCCTCGGCATCCTCGTACGCGCCGACGACGGCCATGAGACCTATGCTGCGGTGCGCATCACCGGCTCCGTACCCGACGACCTCATCGCGGTCATCCTGCGCCATGTCCCCGGCTGCGACCCCACCGCCTGGTACCCCGAGTACGCCCTCCCCAGCCGTCCCCTTCTTCCCGCCGAGCAAGCCTGGTCGACCCTCATGGATCCAAAGGCCGCGGCTGAACTCCTGAACGAACACTGAGCCGGAGTCCTCACCCAAATGCCGGACTGGGCCGATGACCGCCGAACAAGGAACGCGCTCATGCCGGATCAAGACAACTCGTCCCGGACAGTGACTGTCCCCACGTGCGACCATGGGCTCGTCACCGTCTGGGAGCCCGACTGGTGTACCGGAAGCGAAACAGAGCATCAGCCCGGCGGCTACCGCGTCGACATCACGCACGCGAGCCCTGACTACGAATTCACAGTTTCAACGAGCCGTGGCACGCCGGTGGTTCTGCGTGCGTGCTTCGAACAGCGCCCCTTCAGCGAGCGCCCACCCCGTCACGTCCCCTTCATGAACGTCGAGATGGATGGCGACTGGCATCCGCACAGTTCCGATGATTTGCGCCGCCTCTCGGAGTCCCTGACGGCACACGCGGATCGGCTTCGGGAGCTTGCCGACCGCCTCGACGGTCTCACCAACGCCTTCGATGCCACAAAGGGGACCACGCCTGGGGCGGCGAACCCTAAGAAAAAACGCGGCAGCTGAACAAGCCACGCTGCCTGTTGGCACACCCGCTCACGCAGACGGACTCCACACGTGGCGTGGCCCCGGCCAGGAGGACTGGTCGGGGCCACGAAACCGCTGGTCAGAGCCACAGAACGGCCCTGGCCTCGGTAGGCCCTGTGGGACTCGAACCCACAACCAATGGATTAAAAGTCCACTGCTCTGCCAATTGAGCTAAGGGCCCAGGCGATGTTGCCTCCCCGAGCATAGCCGGAGGAGGCCGCGTCGCCGATCGGGTATCCGGGAGACGGGGCCGTGTGCGGGGCGGAAGAGTCCGGAAGCGCTAGGGATCTACCGGTTCGCGAGCAACGGGCGTCACCGAATCGGCGCGTCCCCCCGACGCGCCGGTCACTGGCTGGAACAGGCCCCCGCAGCTCGGCCGGCCAGTTGCCCGACTGTTCATGTACGGAGACCGCCGGGGGGGGGCCCCCCCCCGCCGGGGGGGGGCCGGTGTGGGGCGCGCCCCCGCGCCCGCACATCAGCTCGGCGCTGCACGACCTGGGAGTCGAGGTGCGTCTG
>NZ_JBFBJT010000134.1:0-20435 GCF_040686175.1 Streptomyces sp. NPDC086077
AGCCGCCGAGGCCGCAGCCGAGGCCGTCGCTGACGCCGCCAGAGCTGATGCTGTTCTCTCCGATGTCCACCCTCCGCCGCACCATCGCTGACCACTCCAACGGCGAAGCGACCTCTGCCGCGCCCGATGCCCGTCACTCCAGCCGTCATGGAAGGGCCCGACAATGAACTGTTACGAATGTAGTCAATCTGGACGAACTGCGCAGGCTGTTGCTGTCTGTAAAGTATGCGGCGCCGGTGTGTGCAGCAATCACGTGCGCACGGAGCCGAAGACGCTGCGAGGGCCGGCTACCCCTGGCAAAATGGTCCATAACCAAGAAGCCCGCCAACTAACCTGCCCGGTTTGTCGCGCAGCCGAACAATCTTCGTGACGCGCTCCCGCTGCGCATTTGCCCATCGGGGACGGTCAATTCCTCCAACTCGCAACGGTGGCGGACCTGCATCCCAGGCGCGGTCCAGTCCCTAACCCCCCTGGTGTGGCGGTACGGCATTCCGCCACCGGTCGAGCCTGGTCACGACCGGTCCCGCACTGGCACCGTGCAGCACGACGGAGGCCAGTACTGTGAACGTCACGACGGCCCACAATTCCCTAGCTTGCACAGGGAAGTCTTGCTGGCCCAGGCCATAGGCGAGGTAGTACAGCGAACCGATGCCCCGGATGCCGTACCCCGCGACCACCCAACGCTCCCTGGGGTGCAGGCGGCTTCCCAGCAGGCCGGCCCAACCGGACAGTGGCCGGATCACCACGAGCAGGATCAGGCCGGTGACCGCGCCCTGCCACGTCAGCGAAGCCAGACCGCCCAGCGCGATGAAAGCACCCAGCAAGAACAGCAGTACGGCAGTCAGTAGACGCTCCACCTGTTCCACGAAGTCGTGCAGGACGTTGTGGAAGCCGTGAGCGCGCTCGGCCGCCCGGATCGCACATGCGGTGACGAAAACGGCGAGGAAACCGTAGCCTCCCAGCAACTCGGTCATCCCGTACGAAAGAAAGGTGGCACCCAGGGCAACGAAGCCCTCGCGGTGTTCCGAGAGACGCAGCACAGGCGAACGGGTTCGAAAGAACAGCCAGCCCAGTAGCCGGCCCACCAGCAATCCGCTGAGCACGCCGACCCCGCACTTGAAGATGACGTCCGTCACCACCCACGTTCCGAGCCAGTCGGCCGACCAGTCGCCACCCGCAGCAGCCGCCAGCGCCACCGCCGCGTAGACCAGGGGGAAGGCCATTCCGTCGTTGAGGCCGGCCTCGCTGGTGAGAGCGAATCGCACCTCGTCTTCGTCATGCTCGTCTTCGGTCGGCTCTCCCACTCGCACTTCCGAGGCGAGTACCGGGTCTGTCGGTGCGAGGACGGCGGCCAGGAGCAACGCTGCGGCAGGAGGCCAGTCCAACAGCCACCAGGCCGCGGTGGCGGTGCACAAAACGGTCAGGGGCATCGTGATCCCCAGCAGTCGCCACGTCGTGGCCCATCGGCGCCACCCGACAGGCCGGTTGAGTGCCAGTCCGGCGCCCATCAGGGCGATGATCACGCAGATCTCAGTGGCGTGTTCCGCATGCATCCGGGCGTCGACCGGGTCGATCACGGGGAGGGGCAAAGGCAGCAGGTACAAGCCGATACCGCCCACCAGGAACACCAGGGGCAGCGACAACGGCCGGCCCGCCACCACACGCGGCAGCACCGCTGCGAGCAGCGCCCCCGCGCCCAGCCATGCCCATACGCCATCGGCGATTGTCACCGCATGTCCTACCCTCCACTCCGCTAGCGCTCCGATGTCCCTGCCGTATCGGACGACTGCTGACCGTCACTCCGGGCCGCCGGGACTCAGGCACTCCTGGGCCGAAGCTACTCAGGTGGCGTAATCGGTCCCTGCCACGTACCCGCAACAGCCGACGCTATCGCCCGGCGTGTGCACCAGGCACTCGCATGCCGCCTCGGCGGCGTGTAAGCAATGCACTTCAGGTGTCCACGTGGTGCGGGCCGTTGTGGCCGGCATGTGGCCGGTGCTACGGCGACTTCGACTACATGTCCTGGCTCAGAGTCACCTTCTCACCGCAGTCGCTGGTGGTCACTTCCGGCACGGCGGACGAGGGCCGTCGGTGTCGCATGAGGGCCGTCGAAAGAATCGTCGTCTGGTGCGCGCAGCTCACTCGGTCAGCCTGCCTGCTGAGGTAAGAACGCCTGCTGACCAGCCCCATGAGTGTGGTAACGCAGCAGGAGCATCGCAGCGTCGTCATGCGGTGGCGCGGCGGCATGCCGGACCACGTCTTCGCGAAGGGCCTCCAGCGCGCTTCGGGCGTCGGGGTCCTTCAACAGGTGAGCACGCTCTCCGAGCGGGTAGAAGGCGCCAGTGGCGTCCCGGGCCTCGGTGACGCCGTCGGTGTACAACAGCACCTGCTCCCCGGGCTCGAATGCCACCCGGTAGGGCTTCGGCCTCTCACCGCCGTGAGCGCCCAGCCCCAGCGGCAGCGCATACGCGGGCGGCTGTGGGAAATCGACCGTTTCGTCCCGGCGTACGACCATGGGTGCGGGATGGCCGTAGGTGAGGAAGACCGCCTCGTGGTCCGAACCGACCTCGACGAGGATCGCGGTCACGAACTTCTCGCCGTCCAACTCCCGGGCGATGCTGCGCTCCAGGCGTTCGCCGAGCCCGACCAGATCTGGTTCGTCGTGCGCGGCTTCCCGGAACGCGCCGAGCACTACGGCAGCAGTTTCCACCGCGGTCAGCCCCTTGCCCTGCACATCGCCGACGATGACCCGGATCCCGTGCGGCGAGGCGACCACTTCGTACAGATCTCCCCCGATCCGGGCCTCGGCGACCGCCGATGTGTACGACACGGCGGCCTGCAATGGCCCCGCGGCCAGCGGTACCGGCCGGAGCAGAACCCGCTGAGCCGCCTCCGCGATCGAGCGTACGCTGGCTAGCTCGGCCTCCCGCTGGCCGCGCATCACGGCGGCGGCGACGCCTGCGCCCGTCACCCCGGCCACGGACGCCATCGCCGTATAGCCCCGGCGGCCGTCGAACAGCCCGTCGTACAGACCCAGCCCGGCGCAGAGCACCAGCGCCGCCAGGCCGATCAACGCCGTACGCCGCCACCCGCCGACCAGTCCGGCGAAGGCGGGACCCAGCGAGACCAACGGCAGGAAGCCGATGTCCGGTCCGGCAACGACATCCACGACGGCCACCACCGCCATCACCACGATCGGCAACCATGCCAGCATCGCCGAACTCACGTGCGGTTACTCTGTGGCCATGCCTGCTCCATGACGGAAACCCCCGATCGGAAGAGAGATCAATCCCTGCTCGCCGACCAGCCTTCCCGGCACACCGCTGGAGACCATACATGCTCTTGACGCGCCTTTGACAGTTCCTTGGCCCGCACACGGGACGCACCCGTCATTGCCGATTCCCGGCACACTCGCGGCCGGTACCCGTCCAGCCTGATCCGGCTGCGCTCTGCGGCCGCCCATGCTGTGCGGCGGCGTTGATACGCCCGGTGGGCCGTCACCTCATGGGCTCGGAAATTACGCTTGCGGGCGAGGAACTCGTCGACGCGGACGGTAGGCGTGCGACCGTCGATGCGCGGGTGCGTACCGAGTAGGCCCTCGACTGTCTCCTGCAGCGTGTCCCGGTCGCTGGCCCGCGACCGGGATATCCATCACCTCGGCCTTGTGCAGCACTGGCAGCACGACCTGCCCGGTGAAGGTCACGTCGACCTTGCGCATCTTGGACACGATCAGCGCCTTGCCCTGCTCCACCTTGCGGAACAGTCGCGAGACGACGAGTACGACGAGAACGGTGAGCAGGCAGGCGGCAGCGAGCACGCCGGTGCCCACGGTCATGGCATCCATGGCATACGTCCTTGAGCAGTACGGATGATGAAGTGTGAGGAAGCCTGGGGGAAGTTGGGGCACCGCAGGGGACGCGTGTCAGGCGGGGTGGTCCCGCATCAGCAGCGCTCCGTCGGGCGAAGGGCCCCGCGGGGAGTATTGGCTCTCGGCGCAGATGCCGTGCAGCCTGGTGTGGTCGCGCATCGTGGCTTTGCCGAGCGGGGGTGGCACAGGTTCATCGGGAGAGAGGCGGTGCAAGGGCCGAACGGACAGGCAGGTCAACCGCCAGGTGACCAGAACTGCACGGCACGGTCAGGCGCAGCAGCCCGGTGGCGGTGCCAGGGGTCACGAAGGCGGCCAGCGCCATCGTCGCGCCGACGCCCAGCAGCCAGGCAAGGACCGTCAGCATCGTGCGCGCGATCGACACCGGTACCCCACCCATGCCCCATGGCCGAGATCCAGGTCCGCGTCGGAGCCGGCGGGGGCAGCAACCCGCACGGCGACCAGCAGCCAGACGGACAGGAGCACGACGAGGGCGGCGGTGAGCACGATCGTGGGCAGACCGATGGCGGCCTCCAGGAACGTTTGCATGACCCGGCCACCCTTCTCCGTCCTGGGCACACACGGCCCTTGGTCGGTGATGCACTGCTCTGCGGGTTCCGGTGCCGGGAATTTGTCCGTGTCCGGCACCGGACCCATCCGCAGTGCGCCTCCACGAGCCATGCTGCCCGGACGGAGCGCCCTCGCGCATTGCCGGTTCCCGGCAGCGTTCACTAGGGTCTGCATGCCGGTGGGCTGCTAAGAAATCGTCACCGGCGCGTCAAGAATGCGGGGGGACGACATGACGGACCGGGCGATACCAGAGCAGTATCTGGATGGCTATGCCCAAATCATGGCCGAGGTCTCGGCCACCGGCAGGCGACTCACCCGTGACGAGATCGCCTCCCGGCGCGCCCTGGGTGAACAAGCTGCGGACGCCGGCTTCGGCCTGCGCACCCTCATCAGCGCCCACCTGGCGGCGGCGCGTGCGGCTTGGCCCGCCACCCCCGGCGCCGCCCACAGCGCCCTCGCCGCGGTGCAGCAGGTCATTGACGCCTTCGCCGAAGGCTACGAGCGCGCCCAGCGCCTGGCGGTACGTCAGGGAGAGGCGGCCCGCAGGGAGTTCATCGACGACCTGCTCTATGGCCGCAGCGACCTGGGCCGCCTCGCCGAGCGCGCCGAACGCTTCGGCCTGCGTCTGTCCCATGCGCACGCGGTCGCCGTCGCCCGCGGCCCGATGCCCTACGACGAGGGCGACCCGGTACCCCGGCAGGTCGAGCGCTCCCTCATCGCTCGCTTCGGCGACCGCAGCATCCTGCTCACCACCAAGGACGGCCGACTGCTGTGCATCGCCCCCGGCCACCAGGACGAAGTCCTCATCCACTTCGCCAAGCAGGCTCATGCCGCCACCGACGGCGGCCGGGTCGCCATCGGCCGATCCCAACCCGGCCCTGGCGGAGTCGTCCAGTCCTACGAAGAAGCCCTCAACGCCCTCGAACTCGCAGAGCGCCTGGATCTGGAGGACCCGGTCCTGCGTAGCGCCGACCTGCTCGTCTACCCCGTCCTGACGCGCGACCGTCAGGCCATGGCCGACCTGGTCGTCCACACCCTCGGCCCGCTCACCACGGCCCGCGGCGGCGCCCAGACACTCCTCGACACCCTCACCGCCTACTTCGACTCCGGCTGCGTCGCCGCCGAGGCCGCCCGCCGCCTATCCCTCAGCGTGCGCGCTCTGACCTACCGCCTCGAGCGCATCCACAAACTCACGGGCGCCGATCCCGCCGACTCCGCTCACCGCTACATGCTGCAGACCGCGGTCATCGGTGCCCGACTGCTGGACTGGCCCGCCAAGGCACTCTGACGACCGCTCAGCAGCGCTTACCAAGGCAGGCGGAACGGCTGTGCGCTCCCGGTCACGACCGTCCGCTCTCGTCGACCGCAAATACGGAACGTAACCAAGAGGAGCAACACACGTGATCCCGTCGAGGCACGCTGCATCTCTTTCCAACGCAAGTCATACGATCAGCCCAGATTCCTGCACCACCGCAGCGCCGACGTCAAAGGCGGCCTCTACGGCCACGATCCTGATCATTTGCCCAGCGCAGCCTCAAACTCCGGCGGAGCCCGAATGCAGACGAAGATTAGGACGGCATCCTCGACATCTACCAGCGAGCCCGCGCCACCGAGCACTGACGCCTCGAGGAGAGAAATGTTATGGACTCGTCCGTACTCAGCGTGGTGGTCGTCGCCGCTGCCTTGCTCATCAAGACAGCTGTGGTGGAGATCCGCCGCCCGGGCAGCGCCCGCCGGCAATGGGCCTTCGTCAGGGACAGCACCGCCGTGGCCGGGGGAGCGGTCGTCGGGACAGTCGTCCTCTGCGTCGGCTGGGCACAAGCCCGCCACGGCGCACTGGCTTGGGCGCTGCTGGTCGCAGTTCTCACCGCCTATCTGCTCCACCACCGCAAGCCCCGCTCATGACCCCTGCGGCAGTCCGGAGGGCCAGCCGGGCTCTCTTTTCCAAGCGAGAAGGAACCGACGCATGACTGCACGGCGCGCGGGCCACGCCCTGACGATCACGGGGGCGCTGTTGTCCCTGGCCGGGACCGCCCTCTACATACTGCCCGGGCCCGGCATGCCCGTTCTCGCCGCGGGCCTGGTCGTGCTGACCTGCGGCCTGGCAACGTTTGCCGCCACCCGCCGTACCTGACCTCGACGACCCTCCCGAGAGAAACCGTGACGACGATGATCTGGCACTGGATTGGCCTTACCGTCTTCTCTCTGACCCTGCTGCCCGCCGGGATTGCCCTGCTCACCGGGCGTGTACCGCAGCGGCTGCGCGCCCGCTTGACACCCATGCGCCCGCGCGGCTTGGCCTGCCTGGTCTTCTACGCGACCGCGCCGCTCAACGCCGTTCCCCGGCTCAGTGACGCTCCCTCGTCGGTCATCGTGGCCGGTACGGGGCTGGGGATGGTGGCGGCCCTGGCCGGGTGCGCCGCAGTGATCGCCGCCGCTCAGCGGCCAAGGGCTGGCCTCCGGTGACCGGCGGCGCCCATCTCTGGCGGCATGTCTGGTCTTTCGCGCTGTGGTGGTGGCTTCTGGCCGTGACACTCTGGCTCGTGGGGCACGCATTTGGTCAGCCAGCCTCCTTCACGGGATGCCTCGCCTCCGCCGCCCTTCTGGCAGGTGCTGGGGAGATCGGCGACTGGCTGCGCCGTCGCCGGGCTGCGCGCCGAGGGGGCGCCGGGACGGATAGGTGAGGGATGGCGAGGCAGACCACAGATGTATCGGGCGCGGCGGGGGCCGCGTGAAGCAGCAGCGGGTCTCAGTCGCAAGGCAGTGCGTGACGAGAGGCTGCGGGTGAGCCGAGGAGAGAAAGGACAGTGGACGAGCAGGAACTCAGGTGGCCGGGCACGTCGGCCCCGTAGGTGAGCCGGCGTGCCGCGAGTACTTGGCCAGGGGCAAGCAGGTGGGGCAGTTCTTGTCGAGAACTCTCATGCGGCTGAGCACGCTCGAGACTCTGTCCGAGGCCGAAGGTCAGGGACAAGCTCACGGCGGGGCCACAACATCCGTAGCGTTAGTGGCTAACATTATGGGGTGGGCAGATACGACCGCACGCATGAAATCCTCCGTACCGCCGCCCTTGAGCTGTTCGCAGCCCAGGGCTATGACGCCACCACGACCGCGGCCGTCGCGGAGCGCGCCGGGGTGAGCGAGATGACGCTCTTCCGGCACTTCGCCACCAAGGAGGCGCTGCTTCTGGAGGACGCCTTCGACCCGGCGGTCGCTGCCGCCGTCCGAGCCCGGCCGACGCAGGAGCATCCGATGCGCGCGGCCGCCGAAGGCATCCGCGCGGTCTGGCGACAGCTGCCCGAGGACCAGGTGGAGTCGGTGCGCATGCGCGTCCGGATCATCGCCGGCGCCAAGGGGCTGCACGGTGCGATCGAGCGGAACAGCCGGGCCACCGTCGACGCCCTCTCCGGCGCGCTGCGCGAACGCGGCACCGCGCGGACCGAGGCCAGGGTCGCGGCGAGCGCCGTCGTCGCCGGCCTGAGCGTCGCCCTCCTCGACTGGGCGGGCGACGGCGGTGCGGCGGAAGCGGGGGCGCCCGGTGCGGCCGGACTGCGGGACGTGCTCGACCGCGTCCTGGACACTCTGGGCTGCCGACGATGACCCTCACCTTCGACGGCGTCGGCGTCCGCTACCGGGGCGGCGCAGGCGTACACGCCCTCGATCTCACCGTCGCACCGGGCGAGATCGTGGCTCTCGTTGGCCTCAACGGCGCAGGGAAGACGACCCTGATGCGCCTGGCTCTCGGCATGCTGCGGCCTGCCTCGGGCGTCGTCCGGATTTTGGGCCGCCCGCTCGAGGCGCTCCCGCGCGCCGAGTGGGCCCACGTCGGCCAGCTCGTCGAGGTGCCGTCCGCCTACCCCGAACTCACCACACGCGAGAATCTCCTGATCGCCGCCCGGCTGCGCGGAGCTGCACCTGCGACGGCGGAGGCGGCACTCGGCGAGTGGCGCCTCGGCGCACTCGCCGACCGCCGTTTCGGCCGGCTCTCGCTCGGTAACCGTCAACGGGTCGGCCTTGCCGCGGCACTTCAGCACCACCCGCGCCTCATCGTCCTCGACGAGCCGAGCAACGCCCTCGATCCCGCCGCGGTCCTCCTGCTCCGCGATGCCCTGACTCGCAGGGCGCGGGCGGGGGCCGCCGTACTCGTCAGCAGCCACCATCTCGACGAGGTCGCCCGGATCGCCCACCGCATCGTGATCATGAACGCCGGGCGGCTCATCGGAGACCTCGACCCGGTGGGCGCCGACCTGGAACGCGCATTCTTCGCCCGCGTCCTGGCCGACGACGAAACCCGGCCCCGCGTGCAGGGGGAGGTGCTATGACGGCCGCACCCGAGGTGAGGTCCATGACCGTGCGGACCGCTCTGGCTGCCGCGTTCCACTGCGAGCTGCGCAAACTCACCCGCTCCCGAGTCGGCGTGATCGGCACCGCGGTCATCGCCGGCGGCATCCTCACGATCACCGCGGGCATCAGCGGGGCCCTGGCGGGAGGCACTCCCGAACTCACCGCGAAACTCGGCCCGACCGCCACCTTGGACTGGCCGGGGCTGCTCACGATGGTCGCGCAGATCACCGGAGCTGGCGGGCTCCTCGGCTTCGGCACTGTCCTGGCCTGGATGTTCGCCCGCGAGTTCGCGGACGGCACCGTGGTCGGTCTCTTCGCCCTCCCGGTGAGCCGCGCCCAGACGGGGGCGGCGAAGCTCGCCGTATATGGGGTGTGGCTGGTCGTCCTGAACGCTCTGCTCGTCGCGGGTCTCCTCGTCCTGGCACTCCTGCTCGGTTACGGTCTCCCGGACACCGCCGCCTGGTCCGGAATCGGCCGCCAGCTCCTCCTCGGCCTGCTCACCGGGCTCGTCGCGCTGCCCGTCGCCTGGGTCGCGACCGTCTCCCGCTCGCTCCTGGGCGGCGTCTCGACTGCGATCGGCCTCGTCGTCGTCGCCCAGGTCGGCGTCCTCGCCGGGGCGGCCGGCTGGCTGCCCCTCGCCGCGCCCGTCCTCTGGGCGATGGGGCACGCCGCGCCCGACGGCCCGATCGCACCAGCGACGACGGCCCAGCTCGCGGTCAGCGTCGCCTTCTCGCTCGCCTTTGCGGCGCTGACCGTGCTGGCCTGGTCCCGTCTCCAGCTGCGGCGCTAAGTGAAGCGAGGGGAAGCAGAAGAGGCTCAAGGGAGGACGCGCCCGTCACTCCGCGACCGAGCGCAGGAAAACCGTGCCGAGCCGTCGGATGCCCAGCGTGTGAAGGGCGTCTTGCATCAGAGGCATGCAGGCTTCTGGGCTGAGGTAGCTGACGTCCGCCAAGTCGACATCGACGAACACCGGGTCGCCGTCCTGTCGCCCGTCCGGGGGCAGGGGTAAGAAGCGCTGGCTCCGGGCGTAAGCGGTAGTGGTCGTCGCGCCGTTGCCTGGGCGGCACCGGTGGGCGCCTCCCGCGTTCGTGAACGACTGCTGTCCGCTGGTCGTCGATAAGCCAGCACGAACAGCGGACTGCGCAGGGCGCCGGGCCCACCGCCGGGTGGACATATTGCCATGACGTCGTCCCGTGACCTACGCCGGTCTGGTGACGTCATTCCTTGTGGGGGCGGATGAGGAGGAGGGCGATGTCGTCGTGGTTGGGGGCGGAGAGTTCGGCGTGGCGGATGAGGGTCTCTGCGAGGTCGTCCAGGTCCTGGGCTGGGGTCTGTGAGAGGTGATGAGCGAGGTTGTTGGTGGTGTCGTCGATGTCGGTTCCGGGGATTTCGATGAGTCCGTCGGTGTACAGGACGAGGACGGCACCGGGCGGGAGGGGGATGTCGTGGGTGGGGTAGTCGGTGTCGGGTTCGATGCCGAGGAGCAGTCCGGGTGGCAGACGGAGGATTTCGGTGTGTCCGTCGGGGTGGCGGAGCAGGGGTGGGGGGTGTCCGGCGCTGGCGAGGCGGGCGCGGTGATGGGGCAGGTCGAGGTGGACTGTCAGGCAGCTGGTGAACAGTCCGGCGTTGAGGTCGCTCAGGAGGCGGTTGGTGCAGGCGAGGAGGTCGCTGGGGGATGTGCCGGTGGTGGCGTATGAGTGGACGGCGGTGCGGACCTGTCCCATGAGGGCGGCGGCGGTGGAGTTGTGGCCCTGGACGTCGCCGATGACGGCGACGGCGGTGGTGGGGGTGGGGTGGATGAGGTCGTAGAAGTCGCCGCCGATGTCCATGCCGTGGCCGGCGGGCCGGTAGCGGGCGGCGACTTCGAGGCCGGCGATGTGGGGTAGTGCGTGGGGCAGCAGGCTCTTTTGAAGGGTGTAGGCGAGGGCGTGTTCGGCGTCATAGAGGCGGGCGCGGTCCAGGGCCTGGGCGATCAGGCCGGCGAGGGAGGTCAGGAGGGCGCGTTCGGCCGTGGGGAAGGGGCGTGGCCGGTCGTAGGAGAGGACGAGGGAGCCGATGAGGTGGCCTGAGGCGGTCAGGGGCAGGAAGGCCCAGGCGCTCCTTGCCTCGAATTGGGGTGCGTCGGGGTAGGCGTGCTGAAAGTCGGCGAAGGTGGGGTAGAAGGCCGGCTCACCGCAGGCCAGTGCGTACGTGGCCGGGGTGGGCGCAGACAGGGGGGTGCCGTCGAAGCGGCTGACGAAGTCGGGCCTGTAGCCGCGGTATCCGGTGACGTGGAGTCGACCCTCCTCGGTCGTCATGAGGACCAGCCCTTGAGGGCCGAAAGCGGGCACGATCTGGTCGGCGACCAGGTCGACGACATCCTGGACACCCACGGCTTCGGCGAGCGCGACCGCCAGGTGCGTCAGGTGATACAGCGCCATGGCGCCGACCGGTTCACCCGCTGGTGCGGCCTGGACGGGGTCGGTCTGCTGCGCGGCGGGTGTGATGTGGACACTGATGCCGTTGGCGCCGGGGTAGAGCTGGAACAACAGTGACGTGTCTGGGGGGCGCACGGCGGTGAAGCTCGTCGGCTGGCGGGTGATCACCGCTGCCCGGTAGCGCTCTTCGCAGACCGGGGCGTGCAGCCACGGCAGCACTTCCCATAGGCGATTACCCGCGAGATAGGCGGCATCGGCCCCCACCAGCTGAATCCCGGCAGAGTTGATGAAGGTGATCCGGCCGCTCAAATCCAACGCGCAGCAGCCGACGGGAAGGCGTTCGGTGAAATCAAGCGCAGCCCTGGCCTGGCCGGGGCTGGCCTCCGTCACCGGTGCGGCAATCCGCCAGGGTTCTGCAGGGGGCAGCAGCGGACGGCCGAGGGCAGCAGTTTCTTCAAGAAGGTCTCCCGTGTGCCGGCAGTAGGCGGTGACCGCGTCGAGCTGGCGCGGGCTGAGCCGCGGCGGGTGCCAGGCGGGCCACAGCAGCGCGATGCCGCCCCGCGCCTGGCCGCCGCCGACAAGGGGGGCTGCGGCGAGCATGAAGTCGTAGGGCAGCACGAGCCCCAGCTGCGGGTAGCGGCGTGCCACCTCCTCCTGGCTGCTCAGCCACACCAGCTGCCCATCGCGCATGGCATCCGGGACCGGTGACGATGCGTCCACGCAGACGCGGGCCCAGGGCGCGGCGATCTCATGGGAGACGCCGCACATCAAGGCAAGCCGCAGCATCCGTTCCCCAGGCGGCAGCAGGTAGAGCAAGCCGATCGACGCGCCGGTCTCGCGCATCACCTCGGCCATGAAGGTCTCGAGGCGCTCCAGACAGGACCCGGTGCCGGGGCCGAAAGGCGATTGCACGACCTCTACCCGACTCTCGCGGCCGGTGCGGCGACACTGCGTACACGGCCGAAGCGGCCACGGGCCGCCTCCGCGCTGATGCCCAGCCCCGCCCCGATCTGCGCCCAACTGGCCCCCGCCTGCCGGTCCGCCCACACCGCCGCCCGCACCAGCTGCTCGGCCAGCTCAGGCACCCGCGCCACCGCAGCGCTGTGTCCTCCGCCAGGCAGCCCCGGCGAGGACGGCTCCTGCACTCGCTGCGCAACGGCCTGCAGCTCGAACACCAGAGCCTCACCGGCTGAAGCCAGCCTCACCCGAGCCGCCGCGCCGTTCTGCCAGCGGCGACGAGCACGCCAAGCTGCCTGCCGGTGGGCCGGCCGGCAATACCGACGACGACCCGCCGTCAGCCTCAGAAAGGGAACACCGCACCAATCGCACTTAACGTCACCCATATACGGATAATATGCCCGTATCACTGTGACGGCATCTCACCCGCCCTAGGCGTCGATGGATCGGACTTGCCGATACCGCGCCGCTCGGCCTTGCCGGGCTGGTTGCCTCGATCGCGGTAGGTCCGCTTGTCGGCAGGTCAAGGTGAACCCGAGGCCGGGAGGTCCCCTCGACCCCGACGGCGGTCACCGTGCCATGGGCGTTCAGGTCAGCCGGACAGAACAGTCGAAGGACAGCCCAGCAGGACGTCAGTCAGACCCTGAGCCACGACCACCGGAACCCGCTGCGAGTATCAATGTCAGACCTGGTTCATAGGGTGAGGGTATGTCTGATGCCTTCACCGTTTTGTGGACCCATGACACGTGCCGTGCGTTGCGTAAGGCGGGCCGCGTGGGCGAGCGGCCGCCGGTCGCGTTCAGCGGCGTTCACTCTTCTTTGCCCGCGTGGACGGGTGTTCGCGCTGGGGACGAGGTGTACGCGCTGCACGTCAACCGGCGTGAGGTGTTTGTGGTGAGTCAGATGCGTGTGATCGACAGGGAGCGACGCGACTGCTGCGGCACGGCTCCCGCAACCTGGGAGGACCCCGCGTATCCCGGGCACGGTGACTGGTCGATGCTCGGCGCCGGCGGGTGCGGCGCCGAGGCGGTGCACGTGGACGCGACGCCCGTACGCTTCGATGTGTCCCTCTCCGGTGAGCTGCTTGCGAGGCTCACCTGGCGCAACCGCCGAGGTCAGACCCGCGCGCTGAAGTACGTGGTGGATGGCCGGCTCGAGAACTCGATCAGTCTTCAGGGGTTCTACCGTCTGACGCCCGAGGCCGCAGACGAGTTGGCGGAAGTGGCCGGCAAACCTGCCCCTTGATGCTGACGGGCGAGCGAGGCATTAGCACCCGGCACGCATCGCGCCCCTGTCAGCAGTAGTTGTGGAAAAGAAGACAGGGGCGGGCTGCTGTGCTTCCCGAAGTGGCAGCGCGGCAGGGTGGTCGAGATCGGCTGCCGACTCCTGATGGATCAGCTGGCCTCGTGTACGGGATCGATCTGGCACGCCATGATGTGGCCGGCCCGCCAACGGGCCGCGGTCCATCGGGGCCTTGGGTAAGATATTGGGTCCGGCGGGGATCACATACATCATTCCGCTGTTGGCGTCGGTGGCCGAGTGCGGCAGTGAGTGCCTGGCGCGGGCCGGTCCATGGGGGTGGCTCGCAGTACACCACCGGTCAGCCCACCAGGGATTCCTGCTTGTCGCGGACCCTGCGCAGGTTGTTTCCCTGCATGGAGCGCTGGTGGGGCTGCGCGTGGGTGTTGAGGCCGCGTGGCGGAGGTAAGCGCCCGTGCGCCCTGCCATGCCCTCTCCACAAACCTGCCCGGCCGACAGCAGGGTCGCAGGCATGGGGGACACATGGAAAGCGTGCGTGGGCCGTGGGGACGGCACGGACTGCCCGAACGGGGAGGACGCCGTGGTGGACGGGCCACGGTGTGAGGAATGCCAGCACCACTGGGATCTGGACGAAACGGAGCGGGGCCGCCGCTTCCAGGTGGATGAGGAGTTGACGCGGCCGGTGGGTGATCCGCGGGAGGCTGGGCCAGGATCGGCTGCGTAATGCGGTCCGCGGCCCTTGTCGGGGCGTCCGAGCGGAAATGGCGGCCTACCCTGACCCCTCATGAGCCAAGCTCCGCCAGCCGAAACGCATCCTGCTGCCGTGCCCCGAAGGCCACCAAATGGGGCCGATCTCCGCAAGGGCGGGGCCTGACCGCCGCCGCCTCAGCTCTCGCCACCGGCCTCGTCCAGGACCTCGGGGCTCCCGGGGCACTCCGGATGAGCCGGACGGCGTCTTGCGGACCAAGCACTGGGATAGCCAGCGCTCCGGTCGCCGCGTTGAGGCGATGGGCCAGGGTTCTTGCCATCTTCCAGCCGCCCGGCGGGGGAGGCCGCCGCGCCCTCACTCGTCGGGCTTGTCGTGTCGGGAATTGCCGGACATGCCTTCTTGCCGGAGGGCAGGATGACTGTGTGCCAGATGCAGCAGCCCTTTACGGACTCCTCGGCGCTGTGGGTGGCGCCGCCCTTGGAGCCGCGGCGACCCTCACAGTCCCCGCGCTCACCAGTCGGCATGCCCAGCGGCAGCATGAGAGCCGGCAACGACGGACCCGTGACGAGACAGAGTTTCAGCGGTTGATGGACCTGCGCCGCGCCACCCGCGACATCGTGCTCGTTCTCGACGATGCCCGCGACTGTTTCACCAGTGAGGACTTCGACGTCCGGCCGTTCATGGAGGCGCTCAACGCCGCCGTGGCGGAAGCCCGTAGCGCTGCGGACGGCTGCGCGATCTACGGCCTGCACTTCTCCCACACGCCCAGCACCCCGGAGATGCACGGCCGGCAGACGCCGACACCGGAGACAAGAGCACTGCGCGAGCTCCTCGAACTCGCCTACCGCACCTCGACGGCCATCAAGCATGTGCTATGGGACAACCACCGGACGGATCGGGACCTGGAACGGGTGAGCATTTACTGCGAGGCGGCGGGGTCGCACCGGAGCATCCTGGTCGGCATCCTGCTGGAACGCATGGAGGAGCTGCGCGAGGGGGCATCTCTGCCCTCCTCATCGAGGCGTTGGCTTCTGCCCCGCACCCCGAACTGATCGAGGCGGAGTGCAGCCGGGTGGACCGCGCACTCGTGGCTGTCCCGAGCTGGCGGCCAGAGCTGGTGGCCAGAGTCGGCTGGGTGAGGCCGGCCTCATCCAGGCGGCTTGCGTGGAATCCGGCCACCACGGCCTGGCGCAGGGGCCTTCGGCAGCGGCCCGGCAGGGCCGGCCGAGCCGGCGGGGAGCCTGACCGCCGACTGCCTTCCCCTCGCCCCGCGCGCCTGTTGAGATTGTCCGCGGGAAGCGTAGTTGTCCACGTCCCGTGCCGACCGCTGCGCAGGCCGCGCGGCACGACCTTTGGCCCCTTTAGCGACGAAGGAGACGCAGGGACCTGCAACTGCCCGCAGTGCGGCGCTGCGGGCGCCCGGCACCCGGCACCCGGCACCCGGCACCCGAACGGACGGTTCCATGGGCCACGCAGCGTACTGCACGGGGGAGTTGCTATGCCCTTCGTGGAACTCGACGAGGAGAGCACGTGGTACGTGTGCTCCGGGCTCACTCGGAACCAATTCGCCTCACCGGTGGCCACCACCACCCACCCCTTCTGGTCCACATCCGTGAACCGATGGGTGGATGCCGGCGCACTGACACCCGGCATGACCGTGCGCACCGCGGACGGAGATGCCCCATCCGTGTAGGGCGATATGCAGGGCCGGGCCGAGGCTGGCCGAGCCGACTTGGCGACGGTGACGGGCGGAGTAGCGGCCGGAGCCGGAGACGGCTTCAGCTTCTAGGCCAGGGAGGCGACGGCCGGGGTGGGCATCGAGGGCTCGGGGGCGGGTTCTTTGTCGGGCACCTGCCCAGGGGTAGGGGCAGGGGCTTCCAGATACAGGGTGGGTCGGTGTGGAACTGGGCGAGGAAGGCGGGGCCGACGTGGCCCCAGCCAAGGAGCAGGAGCGGGGCGCGAGGGTGTCCGGGCAGGCGCGTCCGGAGCGTCCGGTCAGCAACGGATCGGCGGTGCTCAGTCGACGGTAGGAGAGCCTCGCCCGACCGGTCTCCTCGCACACGTCCACCAACGGCGTTCCGGCCGGGGCTCCACGGCCAGTGAGGAACAGCGGGCCGCGGGTGCGGCCGGCGATGAGGCGAGGCAGCAGCTGAGCGGTGCCCGGCTGCCAGTGGATCCACTCGGTCGCCGCGCCTTTGGCGGTGATCTTCCCGCGACGGCCAGGGCCTTGGTGCGGTCTGGCGGCGCCGGCCGACGCTCGATGCCGATCACCGGATCACCTTCGACCCAGCCCTGGCGCTGCCACCCGCCGATCGCCCTGCGCGCGATGGACAGCTCCCGGTTGGCGGTGGTCTCCGCAGACCACGCGGAGCAGATGTCTGGGACGTCCCTGGGCGCTGCGGCGGGAAACGCGTGGGGCTTTGCAGTGGGATGCCTGCGACCTGCGGGGCGAGGGCGTGCGCATCGCGTCCGTCGGCCGGCTGTCCGCCGTCTATTACGCGAACCGCACCCTGCGCCGTCTGACCAGCCCCGGACGTGTGCACAAACGGTGGCCCGGGGCCCCGGGGATCACCTATCCGGCAGGATCTTCCTGAGAGCGTCGGACCGCTCGCTTCACGGCCATCTCCAGCGCGTAGCGGGACTGTCCGGTCGCGGTGGCGTGGTCGGCGATTGCTGCCTGTACCGCCTGTGCGGCCTCCCGCCAGGCCTGGAACTGCTGGTCGTACTCGTCGCCGTCGAGTCCGGCGAGCCTCGCGCGCTGCTCCTCGGCAGCGCGCTCCAGGGCGATCAGATCATCAGGAATGTCCACGAACCGATCGTAGGCCGGGGTGCGGCGAAGCCCCCGCCTCGACCCGCGGAGCGAAAGCGCGGGTCGGTCCGCGGGGCCGGTCACACGCTGTCGGCACTGAGGCGGGATCTCGCCGCGTCTTGATCCTGCACGGCGAAGCCGGCGGCAAGCCGCCCTCTGCGCCACTCACGCCCCGCCACCTCCGATGCGGGGTGACGCCGGCGGCGGAGTGGGTGCCGGGATGTGACCCCGTCACCGGTCAGGTGACGAGTTTCAGGACGGCCGGGGCTGCGGCTGCGGCGAGGACGGCCAGCGTCCACAGGGCCGCCATCCTCCAGCGGGCGCGGAGTCCGCTGCGCAGGACGTAGTCGACTTCGTGGGTGGAGAGGACCTCGGGGTCGCGCTGCTGGAGTTCCAAGCGTTCGCGCTGGGTTCGCTGCGTCTCGTGCCGGAGACGGGCCTCCCGGGACTCGGTGAGCCAGTGCCTGAGTCTCGGCCACTGTCTGGTCAGTGCTTCGTGCGCCAGCTCGATGATCTCGTCGTCCTGTCGTGCGCCGCCTGCGGGGCGGGAGAGGACGACGCCTCCTCCGCGTGTATGGCGAAGGCTCCCGCCACGCCACCGCAGGAGTTGTAGGCATCGTGAGTGAGCGCCGACGGGGTACGGCGGTGCCAGAGCTCGGTGAGGACGAGCTGGACGAGCGGCATCCTTCCGGGTGCTTCGCCCGCGTCGGCGACGATCCGGTCTCAACGTTCGACGATGCAACCTACCGATCGCCGGCTCCGCGAGATCGACCAGCCTTCATCAGGGCGGGCACGTGCCGTCATCTCTCGTTTCTGTCATAGATCTTGGGCTCTGTCGTTACCTTGGTGATAGTTGGGCAACTATCAGGCGTGATGGGTGGGGTTCAGGTTGCGGATCTTCCACTGCCTGGTGTCGAGGTGAAGGTCGACCGGCTGCTGCTGATGGATGCGGAGGCCCGAGTCGCCGTGCGATCACGGGCCGCGTCGGCGACCTGTTCTGGATGCGGGCAAAATCTTCGAGAGTGCACTGCTGCTACCGGCGGACTCCATCGGAACGTCCGGTCGCAGGCCGGCGTGTGCGAATCGAACTGCGCGCACGTCGACTTGTATGCGGGAACGAGCACTGTGCCCGTCGGACGCTTTACCGAGAGAGATGTGGAGCCCCCACGAGACCCTGGTGGGGGGCTTGGGCATCCAACCGCTTTGCCGTCAGCGCTGCCGTAAACGGGCCGGTCTTCTCACGCAACCAACGGAAGTGTTCAAGACTCAGGAACGCTTTGGCCACGGCCATCGGCCTTCCTGGACTGGGTCGAGTGGTGGAACAACGAGCCGTACAGCGAATACCAGCTGGTAACGGCTTCGGAACGGTGCACGATACAGTCACCTGGACCCGGAACAGTGCGTGCACTCGGGGAAGCAGGGGCGGGCGGCACTCTCCGGTGTTCTGTGGTCGGTCGGCGGTGACGGCGCCATGTACCCAGTGTTGAAGAGCACCAGGACGTAGGAGCGAGCACCATCCGGATGCCGAACGGGTGGTGCCGCCCGATACCCACCGCTGGGGCGCTCGCCCTGCGGATTCATGCCAGTAGCCCGCCCGCGCTTCGACGTGGCACGCATCGTCAACCACTTGTCGCTGGTTGACAACGACTTCCCATTCGGCACCCGCAACACTCAAGGCGCCTGGATGGCGCCACCTTGCCGTGACAGGTGCGACAGACGTGGCCATCCGGCCAGATGTGCCCACGACAAGAGAGTCGGGGGCAAGAAGAAAGGGAGGACATATGCGTTTCACAACACTACGGCGGATCGCGGCTGCCGCTGCCGGTACCATCCTGGCCGCCGGTGCGGGGATATTCGTATCAGCTCCGGCCGCCCAGGCCGCGTACAGCGACTGCCCTCAGGAGAGCGGGTACCTCTGCTTCTGGCAAGACGCCAACTACTCGGGCGGACTAGGAACACTGTCCGGCAGCAACACGGACTGGCGTGCCTTCAGCCGCCCCAACTGCCAGTCCGGCACCTGGAGCGACTGCGCCTCATCCATTGCCAACGAGGGCCGGGACTGCGAGGCGGTGGTCCACGAGCACCCCAACTACGGGGGATCTTCGTGGGTGATCAACCGCGACACCTCCGCCGCGAACCTGACTCAATGGGGCAAGCCGAGCGGCGGCACCTGGAATGACGCCATCAGCTCCAACCGCTGGTGGTGCGGGTAGGCGATGACGGGATGCGACTGATGGGCCGACGTATCGCCGTCGGAGCAGCCGTCGCCCTGCTGATCGCGGGAGTTGCCGGCTGCGCGCAAGCGCAGTCGGCAAGCCCGGACGGCGGGTCCGCTGGGACGGTACTCAGCGAGGCGGCCTTGGACCTGGCCGTTCGCGCCGGGCCCTACCGCGACGACCAGCAGGTACTACGGCAGGCAGAGTACAAGCTAACCCGGCGCTGCATGGCCGCGCGAGGCTTTGACTATCCGGCCTCGGGCAGCGGAACCATCGGCATCGATGATTCCTGGCATCCGGATCTGGAAACCCGGCGCAGCCGCGGATACGGGTTCGCAGACCCTGGTCCGTCGCCTGGCGACCAGTACCCGCCGGGCCTTCCCGCTGCAGAGCGAAACTCATATGTCCGTGCCCTCACCGGCGATCCCGAACGGCGTGCCGTGCTGCGGCTGTCCAGCGGGCCAGAGTTCACCTTCGGCACCACCGGCTGTATCGCCGAGAGCAGGATCGGTCTGTACGGCGACGTCGTCGACGCGGCCCGGGTCTCCTATGTGCCACAGGAAGCCCACAACGCTCTGAACCACCCAATTGTCAGTAGTTCCGCCATGCGGGAGGCTATGGCGTTGTGGACCTCCTGCATGAGAGACCGGGAATACCCGTATGAATCGATGGAGGAAGCCCGTGCCGATGCACTCCGAAGCCACGACTCGGCCGGCACTACGGACGCCGCACGGCGGGCCGAGATCCGCATAGCCGTCGCCGATGGGGAGTGCGCTCTGGTTGCGGGTCTGCCCAAGGTGGTCGACCGAGTGGGTCGTCGGCACGCCGCCAGACTTTCCGCGGAGCAGCGAGCAGACCTCAGCCTCGCTACCCAGCTCCGCGCAGAGGCGCTCCAGCGTGCACGCAGGATCGTGAACGGTAGTCGGTAGGCTGCCGCCAAGACCCGGTGAGCAGGCTGGTGTCGATCTCAGTGGGGCAGACCTTAGTCCTGCCCAATAGGGCGTGTGTCGGAAGTGCTCTGAATTGGCTCGCTGACCGATCGTCAGCGTGGCTTGCCGAACCGTTCACCTTCGTGGTCGGCACGGCCGGTGTGCTTCGGCTTGCGCCGCTGCGAAGGAGCACGTGGCCTGTGCCGGCGGAGACATGGTTCTGAGTGCCGACGACATCAGAAAATGCGGAGGGCCATGTCGGGTCGGCAGTGAATGCATGCCCTGACCTGCCGGATCATCGGGCGGGTCTGGCTCCGGCGGGATGCCGGGTTCGGCTGCGTGCAGGAGCGGCAGTGGATCAC
>NZ_JBFBJT010000135.1:0-20331 GCF_040686175.1 Streptomyces sp. NPDC086077
GCCGAAGCCGCCAAGGCCGCCGCGGCCGCCCCGGCCCCGGCCGCCGCCGCGGGCCCGGCCGCCGCGAAGAAGGCCCCCGTCCTGGAGGCCTCCCCGCTGCGTGGCCAGACCGTGAAGATGCCGAGGATCCGCAAGGTCATCGGCGACAACATGGTCAAGGCACTGCACGAGCAGGCCCAGCTGTCGTCGGTCGTCGAGGTCGACGTCACCCGCGTGATGAAGCTGCGCGCCCGTGCCAAGGACGCGTTCGCGGCCCGTGAGGGCGTCAAGCTCTCGCCGATGCCGTTCTTCGTCAAGGCCGCGGCCCAGGCGCTGAAGGCCCACGCGCCGGTCAACGCCAGGATCAACGAGGCCGAGGGGACCATCACCTACTTCGACACCGAGAACATCGGTATCGCGGTGGACTCCGAGAAGGGCCTGATGACCCCGGTCATCAAGAACGCCGGTGACCTCAACATCGCCGGTATCGCCAAGGCCACGGCGGACCTCGCGGGCAAGGTCCGCGGGAACAAGATCACGCCGGACGAGCTCGCGGGCGCGACCTTCACCATCTCCAACACCGGTTCGCGCGGCGCGCTGTTCGACACGATCATCGTGCCGCCGGGTCAGGTCGCGATCCTCGGCATCGGCGCCACGGTCAAGCGCCCGGCCGTCATCGAGACGGAGGAGGGCACGGTCATCGGCGTCCGCGACATGACCTACCTGACCCTCTCCTACGACCACCGCCTGGTCGACGGCGCCGACGCGGCCCGTTACCTGACGGCGGTCAAGGCCATCCTGGAGGCCGGCGAGTTCGAGGTCGAGCTCGGCCTGTAGAACGCCCAGTCGACACGGTGACGCCCTCGCCCGGAACTCTCCGGCGAGGGCGTCGCCGTTTCCCGGGGCGCGGGGAACACAGGCGTGTGCGCCTCGTCTCACCTGCACCAGAGCGCCCCCGTGCGCCCCTCCCTCACGCGTGGACGGCCTTATTGTCTAAACGTCAAACGCGCCTTAAGGAGCTCCCATGACCGCGCCCGTCGTCCACTCGCTGCGCGAACAGATCCGCGAGCACATCCTGGAGGGGATCATCAGCGGGCGCTGGCAGCCGGGCGAGCGGATCGTGGAGCGCCGTATCGCCACCGAGCTGGAGGTCAGTCAGACGCCGGTCCGTGAGGCGCTGCGCGAGCTGGAGTCGCTGCGTCTGATCGAGTCCGCGCCCAACAAGGGCGTACGGGTGCGGAACCTGACCGCGGCGGACCTGGAGGAGAGCTACCCGGTCCGGGCCGGCCTGGAGGCGATCGCCGCCGAGCTGGCCGCGGAGCTGCTCGCCGACGACTGCTCCGCGCTGGAGCCGCACGTCACCGCCCTGTACGAGGCCGACCGCAACGCGGACGGCACGGCCCAGGTGCGGCACACGGTCGGCTTCCACCGCGAGCTGGTCCGCGCCGCCGGCAACTCCGTGCTGCTGCACACCTGGGAGGGGCTCGGCATCGAGGTGTTCACCGCCCTGTCGATCCGCTGGCTGGGGACGGTGCAGCAGTCGTACGCCGAGGAGCACGAGGAACTGGTCGCGGCCTTCCGGCGCCGGGACCCGCGGATCGCGGAGATCGTGAAGTCCCATGTCCTGGGGTGCGCGCCGCGGGCGTGAGCCCGTTATTACGCACCGTAATGTTGACGTATGTCCGATGCGGCGCATGGTGTTCACGGCAAACCGCCCACGCGTGAGGAGAAGTGGGACCGCTTCCGGCAGTCGCCCTTCCTGCCCGCCACGGTCCTGGTGCTGATCATCTCCGCGGCGGCGTGCCTCTTCGCCGGCTCGTACACGTACTCCATGGCGAACCCCACGCCCCACTCCATCCCGACGGCGGTGGTGGGGCAGTACGAGGCGGCGCGGGGACGCGCGTTCATCGAGGGCATGGAGCGGGCGCTGAACGCGTCCATGAAGCTGCGCGCCTACGGCACCGTGACCGAGGCCCGCTCGGCGGTGGAGGAACAGGAGATCTTCGCGATCCTCGACGTGCGCGAGAACGGACGGCTCGTCAGGTTCGACGTCTCGGGGGCGTCCGGGGCGTCCGTGGCGGAGGTGCTGGCCGAAGCGGCGGTCGCCGTGGGGCGGCAGACCGGGGTCGCGGTCACGCTGAAGGACATCAACCCCTTGCAGAAGGGCGATCCGCGCGGGCTGGCGATCTTCTACATCTCCCTGGCGGCCGTGATCATCGGGTTCGTCGGGTCGATCCAGCTGAGCGTGCACGCGCGGGAGCTGAATCCGCTGGAGCGGATCGCCTTCACCGTGACGTACGCGCTGATCGGCGGGTTCGGGATCGCGGCGGTGGTGGACTGGGGGCTCGGGGCGCTGGACCTGCCCTTCGTGGAGTCCTGGATGATCCTGGCGCTGACGATGCTCACGAGCGGGATGGTCTTCACCATGTTCAACACGCTCATGGGACGCTGGGCGATGCTGCCGACCTGGGGCCTGATGGTGCTGCTGGGCAACCCGTCCTCGGGCGGCGCGGTGTCCTGGGCGCTGCTTCCCTCCCTGCTGGGAGAGGTCGGGCGCTGGCTGCCGCCGGGCGCGTCGGTCAACGCGCAGCACACGGCGGTCTACTTCCCCGACCACCAGCACGCCTTCCCCTTCCTCGTGCTGGCCGGGTGGCTGCTGGTGTCCCTCGCGGTGTTCCTGAACTGGTCGCACCGGCACCCCGGCGGGCGGGTACGGAACCCGGCGCACGCCGGCCCTTGACGGCGGGCGACAACCGAGCGGCATGGCACTCAGACGCGCTCCCACCTGCAGAAACCAAGGGAAATCCCGGCACCGCGTGCCCAAATCGGAGGCACCGCGTGCCGACTTTCTCGCGATCGAGAGGTTTTCCGGGTCAACCCTTTGATCGATCATCGATCAGGGAGTTACAGTTCCGGACGGGCTTCCACCAGAGCCTCACGCCCTGTCCTGCCAAAGACCAAGGGCACCCCCGAACCCTTACCGATGAGGGAACCCCCTTCGACTGAGGAAGGCGGCGACATGACCGACCCCAACGCCACCCAGCCGAGCGAGCTCGACCAGCTCCCGGACCGCGACCCGGAGGAGACCGCCGAATGGCGGGCCTCCCTGGACGCCGTCGCCAAGGCGGCCGGGCCGCACCGTGCCGCGTACCTGATGCGCCGCACGCTGGAACGCGCCGAGGGCACCGGCATTTCGCTGCCCAAGCTCCTGGAGACGGACTACGTCAACACCATCCCCACCGCCGCCGAGCCCTCCGTGCCCGGTGACGAGGAGATGGAGCGGAAGATCACCGCCTGGAACCGCTGGAACGCGGCCGCCATGGTGACCCGCGGCTCCAAATACGGCGTCGGCGGCCACATCGCCACCTTCGCCTCCGCGGCCTGGCTCTACGAGACGGGCTTCAACCACTTCTTCAAGGGCAAGGAGGCCGACGGGTCGGGCGACCAGCTCTACATCCAGGGCCACGCCTCCCCCGGCATCTACGCCCGCGCCTTCCTCGACGGCCGGCTCAGCGAGCACCACCTCGACAACTTCCGCCGCGAGGCCGGCGGCAACGGCCTGCCGTCGTACCCGCACCCCCGCCGCCTGCCCTGGCTGTGGGAGTTCCCGACGGTGTCGATGGGCCTCGGCCCGCTCTCCGCGATCTACCAGGCGCGGTTCAACCGCTATCTCACCAACCGCGGCATCAAGGACGTCTCCGCGTCCCACGTCTGGGCCTTCCTCGGCGACGGCGAGATGGACGAGCCGGAGTCGACGGCGGCGCTCGCGCTGGCCGCGCGTGAGGAGCTGGACAACCTCACCTTCGTCATCAACTGCAACCTGCAGCGCCTCGACGGCCCGGTCCGCGCCAACTTCAAGATCGTGCAGGAGCTGGAGGCCCAGTTCCGCGGCGCCGGCTGGAACGTCGTGAAGACGCTGTGGGGCTCGGCCTGGGACGAGCTGTTCCAGCTCGACACCACGGGTGCGCTCGTACGCCGCCTGCGCCAGGTACCCGACGCGCAGGTACAGACGTACCAGACCCGCGACGCCGCCTACATCCGCCAGGACTTCTTCGGTGCCGACCCGGCGCTCGCCGAGATGGCGAAGCTGCTGAGCGACGACAAGATCCTGGACTGCTTCCACTTCTCCCGCGGTGGCCACGAGCCGCGCAAGGTCTACGCCGCGTACAAGGCCGCCGTCGAGCACAAGGGCGCACCGACCGTGATCCTGGCCCAGACGGTCAAGGGCCACACCCTCGGTGAGGGCTTCGCGTCGAAGAACGCCAACCACCAGATGAAGAAGCTCTCGGTGGACGAGTTCAAGACGATGCGCGACCTGCTCGACCTGCCGATCGCGGACAGCGCGTTCGTCGACGGCGTGGTGCCCTACGCCCACCCGGGCACCGACTCCCCCGAGGTCCGCTACCTCCAGGAGCGCCGCGCCGCCCTCGGCGGCCTCGCCCCGGCCCGCCGGGTGCACCCGGTCGCCCCGCTGCCCGCGCCCGCCGAGAAGGCCTTCGCCTCCTTCGACAAGGGCTCCGGCGCGCAGAACGTGGCGACGACCATGGCGTTCGTCCGCCTCGTCAAGGACCTGGTCCGCGACAAGGAGAGCGGAAAGCGCTGGGTGCCGATCGTCCCCGACGAGGCGCGCACCTTCGGCATGGAGTCGCTGTTCCCGTCGCTCGGCATCTACTCGCCCAAGGGCCAGACGTACGAGCCGGTCGACCGCGACCAGCTGATGTACTACAAGGAGGCCAAGGACGGCCAGATCCTCAACGAGGGGATCACCGAGGCCGGTTCCATGGCCGACTTCATCGCGGCCTCGACGTCGTACGCGACGCACGGCGAGACGATGATCCCGTTCTACATCTTCTACTCGATGTTCGGCTGGCAGCGCACGGCCGACCAGATGTGGCAGCTCGGCGACCAGCTCGGCCGCGGCTTCCTCGTCGGCGCGACGGCCGGCCGTACGACGCTGACGGGCGAGGGCCTCCAGCACGCCGACGGCCACTCCCCGGTGATCGCGGCCACCAACCCGGCCGCCCTCAGCTACGACCCGGCGTTCGCGTACGAGATCGCCGTCATCGTCCGTGAGGGTCTGCGCCGGATGTACGGCGAGGCCAAGCCGGGCGAGGACCAGGACGTCTTCTACTACCTGACGGTCTACAACGAGCCGCTGCCGCAGCCCGCGAAGCCGCAGGGCCTCGGTGTCGACGAGGGCATCGTCAAGGGCCTGTACCGCTTCAACACGGCGGAGTCGGCGGGCGTGACCGTGCCGGCGAACGCCCCGCGCATCCAGCTGCTCGGCTCCGGAACGGCGATCCACTGGGCGCTGAAGGCGCAGCGGCTGCTCGCCGAGGAGTGGGGCGTGGCCGCCGACGTGTGGTCCGCGACCTCCTGGAGCGAGCTGCGCCGGGACGCGCTGGAGGCCGACGCGGCGCTGCTGCGCGGCGAGGAGCGGGTGCCGTACGTACGGCAGGCGCTCCAGGGCGCGGAGGGCCCGGTCCTCGCGGTCTCCGACTACATGCGCCAGCTGCCGGACCAGATCGCGCAGTGGGTCGAGCAGGACTGGTCCTCGCTGGGCGCCGACGGCTTCGGCCTGTCCGACACCCGTGAGGCCGCCCGCCGCCACTTCGGCGTCGACGCGGAGTCCATCGTGGTCGCGGCCCTGGCCCAGCTCGCCCGGCGCGGCGAGGTCAAGGCGACGGCCGTGAAGGAGGCCCGCGAGAAGTACGGCCTGTAAGGCCCACGCTCGCCGAAGGGGGTACGGCTGCTGCCGTGCCCCCTTCGTTGTCGGTGGCCCCCGGCATCATGGCCGTATGCGTGCTGCCCGGCTCATCAAGATGGTGCTGTTGCTCCAGTCCCGCCCCTCCATGACCGCCGCCGAGCTCGCCCGCGAGCTGGAGGTGTCCGAGCGGACCGTCACCCGGGACGCGCAGGCGCTGTCCGAGGCGGGGGTCCCGGTGTACGCCGACCGGGGGCGGGCCGGGGGGTACCGGCTGATCGGCGGCTACCGCACGCGGCTGACCGGTCTGCACCGCGGTGAGGCCGAGGCCCTGTTCCTGTCCGGGGTGCCTGGGGCGCTGCGGGAGATGGGGCTGGAGGACGCCGCCTCGGCGGCCCGGCTGAAGGTGTCCGCCGCCCTGCTGCCGTCCCTGCGCGACGCGTCCCGTACGGCCGCGCAGCGCTTCCATCTGGACGCGCCGAACTGGTTCAAGGAGCCCCGCACACCTGAGCTGCTGCCCGTCGTCGCGGACGCGGTGTGGGACGACCGCCCGATCACCGCGCGGTACCGCCGGGGGGACGGCGAGGTGGAGCGGGAGCTGGAGCCGTACGGGCTCGTGCTCAAGGCGGGCGTCTGGTACCTGTGCGCGCGGGCGGTCCCGCAGGGGGCCTGGCGGGTCTACCGGATCGACCGGTTCACGGCCGTCGGCACCGGCGAGGAGCGGTTCGCACGGGACGAGGAGTTCGATCTGCCCGCCTTCTGGGAGGAGCGGGCCGAGCAGTTCGCGCGGTCCCTCCTGCGCGCCGAGGTCGTGGTGCGGCTCTCGCCCGCCGGGGCGCGCGCCCTGCCGTACGCCGTCGATCCGCTCTCCGCCCGCGGGGCGCTGGACGACGCCGGCGCCCCGGATTCCGGCGGATGGGTGACGCTGACGCTGCCGGTGGAGTCCGAGGAGGTCGCCCACACACAGCTCACGGCGCTCGGGGCGGAGGTCGAGGTGCTGGCACCGGAGAGCCTGCGGGCCCGCTTCGCCGGTGACGCGGCCCGGCTGGCCCGGCTGTACGGCGCCTGACGCGGCCTTACCGCCGATAACGATCCACCGCACTCCGCGTGCGCCCCACCCGGGAAGGCACGATGCTTGACCCGTGATGGACGAGACGGAGTTCTGGGAGCTGATCGACGCCACCCGCGAGGCCGCCGAGGGCGACCCGGAGGAGCAGGCGGACCTCCTGGTGGAACGGCTCCTCCAGCAGGAGCCCGACGAGGTCCTCGACTTCGCCCGTCACTTCGAGGCCCGCTACAACCGCGCGTACACCTGGGACCTGTGGGGTGCCGCCTGGGTGCTGCTCGACGGGGCCAGCGACGACGCCTTCGACTTCTTCCGGTGCTGGCTGATCGGCCAGGGCCGCGAGGTGTACGAGGGTGCCGTGCACGTCCCCGACTCGCTCGCCGACCTGCTGGACGATTTCGACGAGGAGATCGACGGCGACGGCGAGGAGCTGGGCTACGCGGCCGACGAGGCCTACGAACAGCTCACCGGGACCGTCGCCCCCGACCTCGGCATCGCGCCCGCTCCCGCGGAACCGGAGGGCACGCCGGTGGACTTCGAGAACGAGGCGGCGCTCGCGCAGCGGTATCCGCGGCTGTGGGACCGCTTCAAGGAGTGAGGCCGCCGGTCCTCGGGCCCAGGCGGGGCTAGCCGTGCGGCTGGTCCGCGCCGTGGTGCAGCGGCGCCGCGTTGGCCTGGTCGAGGGCGGACACGATGGCCGTGCGCGGGCCCAGGACGACGGTCGCGACCGCGCAGAGCACGGTCCAGGGCCCGCGCAGGGCCTCGCTCCACGTGCCTGTGTCGTCGCTCATGACCCCCATCTCCGGTCGGCCGACGAGCGGAGCGGTGGGGCGCCGGCCGTCGTGCGGCCCGCGCGGGGGCCGCGGCCTTCCTGTGGGGTTCACGAGGGGAGTCACGGGCGCCCCTGCAACCGGGCCGCCAGGTCCCTGATCTCGGGCAGCCGCGCCGTCAGGGCGGCGCCGGGGCAGCGGGTCATGTAGCCGTCGCCGTGGCCGGCCAGGGTGGGCAGCACGGCGGCGGTGCCGGCGGCGAAGCGGCTGAGGCTGTTGCTGGAGACCAGGCGTACCGTCGCGCGCGGGTCGGTGCCCGACGTACCCAGCTTCCACGCGGACAGCGCGGCGATCGCGTCGGTCATCACGCGGGGCACCTCGGCGCCCGCGGTGAAGGTGCCGATGGCGGCGATGCCGGTGCTGCGGTGGTTGAAGCCGAGGGTGTGGGCGCCGGTGACCGGTCGGTCGACGCCGCCCGCGCGGCCCTCGTAGATGGTCCCGCAGCGGTCGACGAGGAAGTTGTAGCCGATGTCGTCGAAGTCGCGGGCGCCGGTCTGACCGGCGTAGAGGTCGCGGATGATCTGCGGGACGTCCTCGCAGCGGTACGCGTTGGGCGTGTCCGTGTGGTGCACGAACACGGCGACGACGCTGTCGTCGTAGCGGGGCGGCGGCTGCTTGCCGGGGGCTTCGCCGGGGTCGGCCCAGACCGTCCGGGGGAGGACGGCCGGCCTGGGGGCGGTGTGCGGGGCGGGTACGCGGGCGGCGAGCGCGTGGGTGTCGCGGGCGGCCGTCACCGACTGGTCCACGCCGTGGGCGCACAGCGCCAGGGCGGTCACCGCGGCGAGTCCGGGCAGACAGCCCGCGAGCACCACGGCGTTGCCGGGTATGTGCACGGCGCGCGGCCGTGCTCCCTGTCTTCTTCTCATGCCACGTTTCAGGACACGCATGGACCCACTGTCGGGCCGGTCCGGTCCGCCCGCGATGTGTGCTGTGCCACCCGGTGGAACCATCGTCCGGGTCGGTGACGTTTTTCGGGTACACGCAGACGTGGCGGGTTCGCGGCCGGCACCACGGTCGTGGCTGATCACCGGACCCGTCCGGCGCGTACTAGGGCGTGCCGGGGCGCGTGGCCGCGCGCACCGACGGGGACTGGAGAAAGGCTGCTCCGTGGACCTGCTCGACATCGTGCTGGCGCTGGTGATCCTGGCCTACGCCGGCTCCGGCTACCGGCGCGGGCTGGTGGCCGGCTGTGTCTCGCTCGCCGGGTTCGTCGGCGGCGCGGTGATCGGCGTGTGGATCCTGCCGTGGGTGATGGATCTGGTCTCGCCGGGGACGACGACGGCGACGGTGACCGCGGTCCTCACGGTGCTGGTGCCCGCGGTGGTGGGGCACGAGCTGGCGGGGCGGCCGGCGCTGCGGCTGCGCCGGGAGCTGGAGCGGGGGCCGCTGCGGGTGGCCGACGGGGTGGGCGGGGCGGCGGCCAACTCGGTGGCGGTGCTGATCGTGGCATGGGTGGCCGCGAGTGTGCTGGCCGCGTCCTCCTCGCCGCTGCTGACGGGCGCGATCCGGGACTCACGGCTGCTGGGCGCGGTGCAGACCGCGATGCCGGACGCCACCCCGGCCTGGTTCTCGCGGGCCACGTCCGCGCTCACCGAGGCGGGTTTCCCGCAGGTGTTCAACCCCTTCCAGAACGAGTCGACCGCCGAGGTGGCCAGACCCTCCGGGGACAACGTCACGCAGAGCGCCACCGACGCCGCCCGGCGGAGCACGGTCAAGGTCGAGGGCGTGGCGGACGGACAGGGGCGTGAGGGCAGCGGGTTCGTGTACGCGGCCGAGCACGTGATGACCAACGCGCACGTGGTGGCGGGCATCGACGCGCCGACCGTCCGGATCGGTGGGGTCGGGCCGTCGTACCAGGCCCGGGTGGTGCTGTTCGATCCGGGCAAGGACGTGGCGGTGCTCCATGTGCCGGATCTGCCCGCCCCCGCCCTGGAGTTCGACGACGACGCCGACCGCGGGGACGCGGCGGTGGTCGCCGGCTATCCGCAGGACGGCGGGCTGGACCTGCAGGCCGCGACGGTCGCGAACCGGGTGCGGGCGACGGGGCAGAACATCTACAACAACGAGAACGTCACCCGGGAGATCTACTCCATCCGCTCCACCGTCCGCCCCGGCAACTCCGGCGGCCCGCTGCTGACCACCGACGGCAAGGTGTTCGGCGTGGTCTTCGCCCGCTCCACGTCCGACGCGGAGACGGGCTACGTCCTGACGGCCGCGGAGGTCGCCGGCGACGCGGCACGGGCGGCACAGGCGACGGTGCCGGTGGACACCGGCGAGTTGGTGACGTCGTGACGGCGGCGCCCGGCGGGGCGCCTCACAGGGCGCGGCCCATCAACACGTCGTCGACGTACTTCCCGTCGAGGAGGAACTCCTCCGGCAGCACGCCCTCCACCACGAAGCCCTCCGCCTCGTAGAGCCCCCGGGCCGGGGTGTTGTGCCCGAGGACCCGCAGGGTGAGCCGGCGCGCCCCCTGCCGCCGTGCCTCGTCCTGCACGGCCCGCAGCAGCGCCCGGCCGACCCCGCCGCCCCGCGCCTCGTCGGCGACGACCAGGCCCTGTATCTGCCGGACGTGGGAGTTGCTCTCCAGCGGCGTCGACAGGCCCAGCCGGATGTAGCCGACGACCACTCCGGCGAGTTCGGCCACGAGATGGTCGTGCGGCCCGAAGCGGTCACCGAAGAAGGGTTCGTACGGCGGCCTGGGGCGGGGCTGGACGGAGTGCAGCGCGGACCAGCAGCGGCGGTCCAGCCACCCCAGCGTGTCCTCGTCGGTGTACCTGGCGTGACGTATGTACGGAACCGGCATGACGTCACTGTACGGCGGCCGTACGAGCGTCAGTGAGGCCGTTCGGCCCGGTCGACCGGGCAGGATGGGCGCATGGAGCGAATCGCGGTGGCCGGCGCCTCCGGCCTCATCGGAAGCGCCCTCGTGCGGTCCCTGACCGCCGAGGGGCACGAAGTGGTGCGTCTGGTGCGCCGGGAGCCCCGGGCGGCGGACGAGATCCGCTGGGACCCCGAGGGCGAGCACGTCGACGCGGCCGGGCTCGCGGGGTGCGACGCGGTGGTGAACCTGGCGGGTGCCGGCGTGGGCGACCGCCGCTGGACCGACGCGTACAAGGCACGGATCCGTGACAGCCGGGTGCTCGGTACCGCGACGCTGGCCAGGGCCGTCGCCGGGCTGCCGGTGGAGCGGCGGCCGCGGGTCCTCGTCAGCGGCAGCGCGATCGGCTACTACGGGGACACCGGGGAGCGGACCGTCGACGAGGACGCGCCCTCGGGGAGGGGTTTCCTGCCGGAGCTGTGCGTGGAGTGGGAGTCGGCCGCGGCGCCGGCGCTCGACGCGGGGGTGCGGACGGTGTTCACCCGGACCGGGCTGGTGGTGTCCCGCGAGGGCGGCGCCTGGGGGCGGCTGTTCCCGCTGTTCCTGGCCGGGCTCGGTGGGCGGCTCGGGGACGGGCGGCAGTACTGGTCGTTCATCTCGCTGCACGACGAGGTCGCCGCGATCCGGCACCTCCTGGACCGGGAGGACCTGTCCGGGCCGTTCAACCTGACGGCCCCGGAGCCGCTGACGAACCGTGAGATCACCGCGGCGATGGGGCGGGTGCTGCGCCGGCCCACGCTGTTCGCGGTGCCGACGCCGGTGCTGCGGGCCGCGCTGGGCGAGATGGCCGGGGATGTGCTGGGCAGTCAGCGTGCGGTGCCGAAGCGGCTGCTGGAGTCGGGGTTCGACTTCGCGTTCCCGGGGATCGAGGGGGCGATCCGGGCGGCCGGGTGAGGTGTGCCCACGAGTCTGACCGTATGCGACCGCCGTGCGACCGTGCCCTGTCCATGCGCGACTGTCCCTGACCGGAGACAGACCTAACCTCGACCCGAACTCGGGTATCTCCGAAGCCGGTTGAGGGCATGACCTCTCCACCGGCCGCGTAACGTCGAGGAGGGGCACGTGCTTGAGCCCGCGTATCAGGCGGACGTCGTCGTCGTGGGAGCCGGGGTCGCCGGTCTCGCCGCGGCGCATCGGCTGACCGGTGCAGGAATCGCGACCACCGTGCTGGAGGCCGCCCCTTGTGTGGGCGGGCGGATGACGACGGAGAAGGTCGACGGCTTCCGGCTCGACCGCATCGGGCAGCTCCTGTTCACGTCGTATCCCGAACTGCGCCTGACTCCGGGGCTCGACGCGCTCGCGCTGCGCGCGTTCGCCCCGGGCGTCCTGCTGCACAGCGACGGGCGCCGGCAGCGTGCGGGCGCCCCGGCGGGCGGTGGGAGCGCAAGGGGCGCACTCCATGCGGTGCGCGCCCTTGCGAGCGCCCCCAGGGTGACGCCGCGGCCGACCGCCGGGCCACGCGGGCTGGCGGGCGCTCCCCGGGCGGGTGCGCCGCTGGGCGGTGCGGTGGACCAGGCGCGGCTCGGGGCCGCGCTCGCCCGGATCGGCGCGATGCCGGTCGAACGGCTGCTGTCCCGCCCGGAGTCGCCCGCCGGACAGGCCCTCGCGACGCGCGGGCTGCCCGCCCGGACCATCGACGGCTTCCTGCGCCCACTGCTCGCCGCGCTGCTGTGCGACCCGGAGCTGACCACGTCCAGCCGGTGCGCCGACCTCGCGCTGCGGGCGTTCGCGGCAGGGCGGATGTGTCTGCCGGAGGGGGGCGCGGAGGTGCTGCCGGAACTGCTCGCGGGCGGGCTGCCACCGGGGTCGGTGCGGACCGGGGTGCGGGTCACCGGGGTGTCCACGACGTCGGTGAGCACGGCCGAGCACGGGGAGTTCCGGTGCCGGGCGGTGCTGGTGGCGACGGACGCGCGGACGGCGGCCGAGTTGCTGCCCGGGCTGCGGGTGCCGGACTTCCATCCGGTGACGGTGGTGCACCACACGACCGACGAGCCGCCGGAGACCGGCGCGTCGCTGCTGCTGGACGCCGACCGGGGTGGGCCGGTGACGCACACGGCGGTGGTCAGCGCGGTCGATCCGGCGCGGGCGCCGGCGGGGCGGGCGCTGGTGTCGTCGACGGTGCTGGGGACGGCGCCGAGCGATGTCGACACGGCGGTGCGGATGCACCTCGCCCGGCTGTACGGCACGTCGACGGCGCGCTGGGAGACGCTGGCCGTGCAGCACACCGCCGAGGCCGTCCCGGCGATGCGCCCGCCGCACGATCTACGACGGCCGGTGCGGTTGCTGGCGGGCCTGTACGTGTGCGGCGACCACCGGGACACCAGCACGGTCCAGGGCGCCCTGCACTCGGGCCGCCGCGCGTCCACGGCGATCCTGACGGACCTCGGCGCGGCGGGCTCCCTGCACACGGCAGACCCCAGCCCCACGGCCCACGCGGCCTGAAACACCCCGGCCGGTCCGCCCGCGAGGGGTCCACGGACACCTGGGCACCGCCACAAGGGGGCCTGCGGCCCGGGGCGGCGCGTGGAGGCGCCGTCCCCGGGGTGCGGCGCGCGGGGCACCGGCCCGGAGGGCCGGGAGAGGTGTGGCGGGAGCGAAGCGCCGTCGCGTCGGCGTCGTTCAGTTCAGAGCCGCCACCTTGTCGCGGTAGCTTCGGGCGGGGGCCGCGTCCTTGTACGGCTCCAGGCGGCGTTCGAAGTCCTTGACGTACTCCACCGCCCGCACCGAGCGCATCTCCGCCGCCTGGCCGGCCGCCTCCGCGGCCAGTTGGCAGGCCTGGTCGAGTTCGCCGAGGCCGAGGCGGGCGGTGGCGAGGACGACGCAGCAGAACAGCCGGCTGCGGGCGAGCCCGGCGGGCCGCAGCTGCAGCGACCGCTCGGCGTGCTGCGCGGCGGCGCGGAACTGCTGGAGGTCCCGGTGGCAGTGCCCGAACTCGTCGGCGAGCTGCCCTTCGTCGAAGAAGCGCGCCCAGTACGGCAGGTCGTCCCCGGGCCGGGCCGTCTCCAGCGCGCGCTCGGCGCGGACGAGCGACGCGGTGCACGCCCGCACCTCCCCCAGCACCGCGTGCCCCCGCGCCTCGGCGGCGTGCAGCAGCGCCTGGACGACGGGCGGCGCGGAACCGCCCACTCCCTGCTGGGCCACCCGCGCCAGCTGCACGGCCTCCCGACCATGGCTGAGATAGACGGCCTGCCGGCTCATGGTGACCAGCACGTACGCCCCGTACGCCCGGTCCCCGGCCGCCTGCGACAGCCGCAGCGCCTGCACGAAGTACCGCTGCGCGAGCCCGTGCGCGGCGATGTCGTACGACGTCCAGCCGGCGAGCCGGGTGAGGTCGGCCGCGGCGGCGAACAGCCGGCGGCCGGTCTGCTCGCCGTAGGCGCCCCGCAGCATCGGTTCGAGTTCGTGCTCCAGGTAGCGCACCAGCGCCTGCCGGGCGTGGCCGCCGCCGTAGGCGTTGTCGAGGGTGCGGAACAGTTCGGCGACCGAGCGGAGCGCGGCGATGTCGCCGCCGGTGACCCGGTGGCCGGGCCCGCGCTCGGCCCGGCCGCGCTGCTGGGGCACCGCGGGGCGGCCCTGGAGGGGCACCCGGGCCGGGGCGTCGCCCCGGGCGACCCGCTCGTCGGCCCGGCCGATCAGCCAGTCCCGGCTGGGGACGACCAGCCCGGCCGGCGTGAAAGCGATCTTGCGCAGCTCGGCATGGCTGCCGGAGTCCTTGCGCCACAGGCCGCTGACGATGTCGACGGCCTCCTCCGGACCGGCCGCGAACTCCAGACCCGCGTAGACCGGGGCGCAGGCGTCCAGGCCCAGGTCCTGGGCGGTGAGCCGGCGGCCGAGCCGGCGGGTGAACACCTCGGCGATGAGCGCCGGGGTCGTGCCTCGGGGCTGCTGCCCTCGCAGCCAGCGGGTGACGGACGTCTTGTCGTATCTGAGGTCGAGTCCGTGTTCGAGGCCGAGCTGGTCCACGCGACGGGCGAGACCTGCGTTGGAGAACCCCGCTTCTGCGATGAGCGCGGCGAGCTGGCGGTTGGGAGTGCGCTGCGCGGGTCGTTCCGTCATCTGCGGTGCGGTCTCCTGCCTTCGGGCTTTCGGCGGCCTTCGCCGCCGTGCTGCCCGGATTGCCTGTGAGCAGCCCTTATGGCCTCGTGAACGGCGCGAATGTAGCGGAGAGTGAGCGACTGATCGCACACTTCGACGTTCATTCATCCGATCGTGTGAGGATTGCCACCAGCGCTGACGCACCCCTGGCAGTCGTACAGTGGCGTAGGCGCTTTTCGTGCCTTACGACCTTCTAGGGAGGCGCTTGCCGTGAGTGAGTTGCGGTTCGTCCGTATGGGATTCGGTGCGGACGCCGTCGAGTACCAGGAGGCGTGGGACGAGCAGCGCCGGGTGCACGCGGCGCGGTTCGCCGACGAGATCCCCGACACCGTGCTGCTGCTGGAGCACCCGCCGGTGTACACCGCGGGCCGGCGCACGGCCGACAACGAGCGCCCCCTCGACGGCACCCCCGTCATCGACGTGGACCGCGGCGGCAAGATCACCTGGCACGGCCCGGGCCAACTGGTGGGCTACCCGATCCAGAAGCTGCCGCGCCCGGTGGACGTCGTGGCGCACGTACGGCGCCTGGAAGAGGCACTGATCCGCACCTGCGCGGCGTTCGGCCTGGAGACCACCCGCGTCGAGGGCCGCAGCGGCGTCTGGGTCCTCGGCGACCCGGTCGAGCAGCGTCCGTCCCTCGGCGGCCTCTCCCTCGACTTCGACCCCCGCCTCCAGGACGACGAGTTCGACCCCCGCCTGAACGGCCCCGAGTACGCCCCCTCCAACGCCGGCCAGCGCCGCGAGGACCGCAAGATCGCCGCGATCGGCATCCGCGTCGCCAAGGGCGTCACCATGCACGGCTTCGCGCTCAACGTGAATCCGGACAACGCGTGGTTCGACCGCATCATCCCGTGCGGCATCCGCGACGCCGGCGTGACCTCCCTCGCCAACGAACTCGGCCGCGACATCACGATCGAGGACGTGACCCCGGTCGTCGAACGCCATCTGACGGACGTACTGGAGAACGCGGACCTGAGGCCGCGCGAGATCGAGAGGACGCCGGCAGCAGTCGGCCCGTCCGGCGTCTGAGACGTGGACGCGGGCCGGCAGCAGGGTCCGGGAACGGCAGCCCCAGCGAGGCCAGCACCCACGCCGGGCATTCAAATCAACGGGCGTACCCTTGAAGTCGCCGAAGAATCAATCGCTAGGGAGCCGGTCGTGTCCGCAGTCGCACCCGACGGACGCAAGATGCTGCGCCTGGAGGTCCGCAACAGCCAGACCCCCATCGAGCGCAAGCCCGAGTGGATCAAGACCCGGGCGAAAATGGGCCCCGAGTACACGAAGATGCAGAACCTCGTGAAGAGCGAGGGCCTGCACACGGTCTGCCAGGAAGCCGGCTGTCCCAACATCTACGAGTGCTGGGAGGACCGCGAGGCGACGTTCCTCATCGGCGGCGACCAGTGCACCCGGCGCTGCGACTTCTGCCAGATCGACACCGGCAAGCCCGAGGCGCTCGACCGCGACGAGCCCCGCCGTGTCGGCGAGTCCGTGGTCACCATGGACCTCAACTACGCCACCATCACCGGCGTCGCCCGCGACGACCTGGAGGACGGCGGCGCCTGGCTGTACGCCGAGACCGTGCGCCAGATCCACCAGCAGACCGAGGACCGCGCCGAGGGCCGCACCAAGGTCGAGCTGCTGGCCCCCGACTTCAACGCGGTCCCCGAGCAGCTGGCCGAGGTCTTCTCCTCCCGCCCCGAGGTCTTCGCGCACAACGTCGAGACGGTTCCCCGGATCTTCAAGCGGATCCGCCCCGGCTTCCGCTACGACCGCTCGCTGAAGGTCATCACCGCGGCCCGCGACCACGGCCTGGTCACCAAGTCCAACCTGATCCTCGGCATGGGTGAGACCCGCGAGGAGGTCGGCGACGCGCTCAGGCAGCTGCACGACGCCGGTTGCGAGCTGGTCACCATCACGCAGTACCTGCGCCCGTCGGTGCGCCACCACCCGGTGGAGCGCTGGGTGAAGCCGCAGGAGTTCGTGGAGCTCAAGGAGGAGGCCGAGCAGATCGGCTTCTCCGGTGTGATGTCCGGCCCGCTGGTGCGCTCCTCGTACCGCGCCGGGCGGCTGTACCAGATGGCCGTCGAGAAGCGGGGCACGTACATCGCTGCCCAGGCCGTCTGACACGGCGTCACCCGCCTGCCCCGCAGGGCGCGTGGCAGACGTGTGAATTCCCGCACAAGCGGCTACCCGTCAGTAGTGACCGATACGACGCGGTCCTGACCGTCCTCGCAGATGGGGACGTACGTCAGGGCCGCGTTCGTGTGCGAGGGCTTCGCGTCAAGGCTTCATCGGTGTTTGACCGGTCGGTCACGCCCTGGTAACACCAATCAGTGACGCTGGACTCACACCACGTACACCCGCATCCGCAGCCTTTTCGAGGGGGGACCTCCACCATGCAGGCCGCGCCCGTTCGCGCCACCGCGATTCCGTCCTTCTCCACCGCCCTGCGCGCAGTGGAGTCGCTGCTGATGGGCAGCGGTCAGCGCACCGCGCGCCGCAACGCCTGGACCTCCGTGCTGGAGGACCGCCGCAGGGCCAAGGACCGGATCGAGGCGCAGCAGATCGTGGAGCGTGCCTTCGCCCCCGTCGCTCCTCAGTTGCACACTGCCGTCGAAGGCGCTTCGCGGGACACGTAGACTTCGTGGCATGGCGAGGAAGGAATCCGCAGCGGACGCTGCGAACCCCGGGCGACTGAAGCAGATCGCTCTGACCTACAAGATGACCCGCAAGGCCGACAAGAAGATCGGTCTTGTACTCGCGGCAGTCGGAATCGTCACCCTCGGTGTCTTCCTCGCGATCGGTTTCTTGATCGGTCACCCCATCTATCTCGGCATCCTGGGCCTGCTGCTCGCCTTCCTCGCGACGGCGATCGTCTTCGGGCGCCGGGCCGAGCGGGCGGCCTTCGGGCAGATGGAGGGCCAGCCGGGCGCAGCCGCGGCGGTGCTCGACAACATCGGCCGGGGCTGGTCGACGACCCCCGCGGTGGCGATGAACCGCAGCCAGGACGTGGTGCACCGGGCGGTCGGCAAGGCCGGCATCGTGCTGGTCGCCGAGGGCAACCCGAACCGGGTGAAGTCCCTGCTGGCCGCCGAGAAGCGGAAGATGAACCGGGTCGTCGCGGACGTGCCGGTGCACGACCTGATCGTCGGCACCGGCGAGGGCACGGTCGAGCTGAAGAAGCTGCGCACGACCATGCTGAAGCTGCCGCGCGTGCTCACCGGTCCGCAGGTGACCGCCACCACGGACCGGCTGCGCGCGATGGGCGACCTGATGAGCAACATGCCGCTGCCGAAGGGTCCGATGCCCAAGGGCATGCGGATGCCGAAGGGCGGGCCGAGGGCGCGCTGAGTCGCGGCAGCGCGACGACAGACGGATCACCGAGCCGGCGGCACCTGGGGTGCCGCCGGCTCAGCCGTACCATCCGCCCGGATGACACGCCACCGAACGGAGCATCCGGCCGGTAATGGGGTGATTCGCTCTTAGCCTTCCGAATGTGACAAAACGCCATATCACGTATCTCGCATGCGCGACCACGCTCTTCGGCGCGCTCATCGGTACCGCCCCGGCCTCCGCCACCCACCGCATCCACGTGGTGACGCCGGGCGAGTCGATCCAGAAGGTGGTCGACGCCGCACAGGCCGGAGACACGGTGCTCGTGCTCCCCGGCACCTACCACGAGAGCATCACGGTGCGGACGCCGGGACTGACCCTGCGGGGCATGGGCCAGCGCACGGTGATCAAGCCGGCCCCGAAGGCGCCGGGCACCAAGACGCCCCCCATCGGCTGCAAGGCGGCCGGGAACGGCATCTGCGTGATCGGGGCAAAGCACAAGGCCGTCCCGGACGTCACGATCGCCGACCTGAAGGTGACCGAGTTCCCCAAGGTCGGCCTGTACGCCCTGGGGACCGACCGTCTGACCGTGCAGCGGGTGACCGCCGAGGACAACGGGCAGTGGGGCATCTCCCAGGAGCACTCCACACGAGGCGTGTTCCGCCAGAACACCGCCCGGGGCAACGGTGACGCCGGTCTCTTCCTCGCCAACAACGTCAAGGCCGAAGTCGGCGCCATGGACAGCAAGGGCACGGTGATCGAGCGGAACCACCTGGCGGACAACCGCATCGGCCTCACCGTCCGCCGGATGCGGAACCTGGAAGTGGCGCACAACTACGTCACCGGCAACTGCACCGGCATGTTCCTCGTCGGCGACGAGAACAAGCCGAAGGCGGGTGCCCTGACCGTCAGCGACAACCGCGTCGAGCGCAACAACAAGTACTGCGCCAAGACCGCCCGGCTGCCCTTCCTGCAGGGCTCCGGCATCGTCCTGACCGGCGCCGAGAACAGCCTGGTCACGCGGAACACGGTCATCGGTCACGCGGGCACTTCGCCGCTGTCGGGCGGCATCGTCCTGTTCAAGAGCATGGTGGGCGTCACCAGCGAGCGGAACCGGATCACCGGCAACCGCCTGGAGGGCAACTCGCCGGCCGACCTGGTCAACCAGGAGGCCACCGCGAGCGCCAACGCCTTCGAGGGCAACGCCTGCGGGGCCTCCAAGCCCACGGGGCTGTGCTGACCGGACCGACCTGCCCCACCCACGCAAGGAAGGAAGGCGGCACATGACCGCTCCATCCCCCGAGCTCTCGGCTCCTCCGCCACCGCCGCCGTCCATGCGGCTGAGAGAGCTCGTGTTCGGGGCGGCGTGTGCCGCCGCCGTCCGCGCGGCCGCCCGGCTGGGCATCGCCGACGCCCTCGCGGACTCCCCCATGACCGTGGAGGACCTCGCGGCCGCGGTGAAGACCGACCCGAAGCCGCTGCGCCGGCTGCTGCGCGCCTTGTCCTGCTACGGCGTCTTCGCCGAGGGGCCCGACGGAACGTTCGGCCACACCGAGATGTCCCGGCTGCTGCGCGAGGACGACCCGAACAGCCTGCGGTACATCTCGCTGTGGTGCACCGAGCCGTGGACCTGGGACGCCTGGCCCAAGCTCGACGAGGCCGTGCGCACCGGCCGCAACGTCGTCGAGGACCTGTACGGCAAGGAGTTCTTCGTCTACCTGAACGAGGACGCCCCGGAGTCGGCCGACGTCTTCAACCGCGCGATGACCACCTCCAGCGAGCAGTCGGCGCGCGACGTCGCCGCCCTGCTGGACCTGTCCGGCGCCTCCTCCGTGGCGGACCTCGGCGGCGGCCAGGGGCACGTGGTGGCCAGCCTGCTGGACAAGTACCCGTCGATGCGGGGCTACCTGCTCGACCTGCCGCGTGTGGTGGAGAACGCCGTGCCACGGCTGCGCCAGGGCGGCGACCTCGCCGACCGGACGCGCATCGTGCCCGGCGACGTCCGCGAGTCCGTGCCGGTCGAGGCCGATGTCTACGTCATCAAGAACATCCTGGAGTGGGACGACGGGTCCACGGCCAGGCTGCTGCGCAACGTCATCGAGGCCGGCGGCCCCGGCACCCGGGTCGTGGTCATCGAGAACCTCGTCGACGACACCCCGTCGATGCGCTTCAGCACCGCCATGGACCTGCTGCTGCTCCTGAACGTCGGTGGTGCCAAGCACACCACCGCCAGCATGACGGCGCGGCTGACCGAGGCGGGTCTGACCGTCGGCGACGTCCGGCCGGTCAACCCCTACCTGCACGCCTTCGACTGCACGGTCGCCGGGTGAGCGGACCGCTTCCAGGGAACACCGGTGCCGGGCCCAAGAATGACAGCGCTGTGCCATCCCGTCACCGAGGGGACGCCGATGTCCTTCACCTCCGTACACCGCGGTGCCCGGCTCTC